>CAZFRL010000005.1:0-45771 GCA_964521325.1 uncultured Dehalococcoidales bacterium
GCACCCGATGCCCCTTGCCCATCTCCCTGGAGGTCAGGACAATCTCTAGCTCCCGGGAAGCAAGCTTAGCATCCTCATCAAAGGTCTCATAGAAATCCCCTAAGCGAAAGAAAACAATAGCCTGGGGATACTTCCGCTTAATCCTGAGGTATTGTTGCCTGATAGGAGTTGGGCTGTCTTTCACGGCACTATTCTACTAGAAGTTGCCGCTAAAAGGAAAGTGAGGTGTTTATTAGGGTAAATTGAAGGAATCTCACCTAATAGATAGGGGACATTAGTTACTGGTCAGTAACCTTGCCAGTCTGTACGCCTACGTTTCTCGATTCAGGCTGTCTAGGAACTCGGCGTTGGTTTTTGTCTTGTGCAGGCGGTCGAGGACACGCTCCGTGGCTTCAGTGAAGTTGGTAGCATCATCGGCAATCATGGCTACCATGCGTCGTAATAGCCATACTTGCTTTACGGTATCTTCATCCAGAAGTAGCTCTTCCCGCCTGGTGCCACTGCGCGGAATATTTATAGCTGGAAAGATTCGGCGCTCAGATAATCGACGGTCGAGATGGAGCTCCATATTACCCGTTCCCTTGAACTCCTCATAGATAAGGTCATCCATACGGCTGCCGGTATCAATGAGGCAGGTGGCAATGATAGTCAGGCTACCACCTTCAACTGTATTGCGGGCAGCACCAAAGAAGCGCTTGGCTGGGTGGAGAGCGGAGGGGTCAATACCACCGGATAGGGTGCGACCGCTGGAGGGCATAGCCAGGTTGTAAGCACGAGTAAGCCGGGTAATACCATCAAGAAGGATAACTACATCCTTGCCAGTTTCTACAATCCGCTTGGCTCTCTCTAATGCTAGCTCGGCGACACGGGTTTGATTTTCCACCATCTCGTCAAAGGTAGCGCTTATCACCTCTCCCTTGACCGAGCGTTCCATGTCAGTAACCTCCTCCGGTCGCTCACCAATAAGGCACACTATCAAGTGAATATCACTGTAGTTAGTGGTGGCATTGGCTATAGATTTGAGTAGGAGTGTCTTTCCCGCTTTGGGTGGCGATACAATTAAGCCCCGTTGCCCTCGGCCAATAGGGGCAATGAGGTTAAGCAGGCGGGTAGACAAGTCATGTGGTGAGGTCTCCAGGTTAATTAATTTGTCAGGAAAGACGGGGGTAAGCGAACTGAAGGGAGCTCGTTTTTTAGTTAGCTCTGGGTTGATATCGTTAATTGCCTCTACCCGGAGTAGGCTATAATATTTCTCGCTATTTTTGGGTGGTCTACCCTGGCCGGTGACCATATCCCCGGTGCGCAGACTGAAACGACGAATCTGGGACTGGGAGACATAGACATCAGTGGAGCTGGGCAGCAGTGTACTTTGCCTAAGGAAGCCATAGCCGTCACCCATAATATCCAGGATGCCGCCGCAGAAGATATTACCCTGCTGCTTGGTATACGCCTCAAGTAGATGCATGATGATGTCTTGCTTCTTGAGGCTAGTATAGTTGGAGATGCCCATCTCCTTAGCTAGCTCAATTAACTCATCCCTGCTTTTGGTTTCTAGTTCGGTAAAATTCATTTTTAACCTCACCCCCTTTGAGTCTCCTCTCTTGATAAGGAAAGGACTTCGTCAACATGACATTATTCTTCTTTAGAAATCGGAGATTAGAGCCCGTCTAATCTGGTTATAGTTTATCGTTTTTTAGTTTTCTATCCCTGTGAGACACGTTGCCAATCAGAAAGGAAACGGGTGACACCGATATCAGTAAGAGGATGGCGTATCATCTGCATCAATACCTTATAGGGAATGGTGGCAATGTGAGCTCCTGCCTTAGCAGCAGCACTTACGTGCTGAGGGTGACGAATACTGGCAGCAATCACCTGAGTAGATAGTTGATAATATTTGAATATATCAACAATATCCTTGACTACCTGCATACCATCATGACCAATATCGTCCAGTCTGCCAACAAAGGGGCTGATATAGGTAGCCCCAGCCAATGCTCCGAGAATAGCCTGATTTAGCGAGAAGCACAGGGTAAAGTTTACCTTTATATTATCCCTAGCCAAGACTGACGTTGCCTCCAGCCCATCGGCGGTGGCCGGGATCTTAATGGTTACGTTAGGTGCCCAAGAGGCTTTAATTCGGGCTTCTTTAATCATTGATTCAGCGTCTTCGGCTAGCACTTCGGCAGAAACAGACCCCGGGATTATAGAGCAAATAGTCTTAACCACCTTTTCATAATCAGCCGTTGCCTCCTTAGACACCAGGCTTGGATTAGTGGTAACACCACTAATAACGCCCAGCTTGGCAGCTTGCCTGATTTCGTCAATATTGGCGGTATCTAAGAAAATGCGCATCTATTCTCTCTTTCTACCTCTCACCCTTGTTTCCCCTCAAAGGGGAGGATTTTTCCCTACAGGCATTTTTTGAATAACCCCCTATTGGGCGGGTGTATTCTATCATAAACTAAGAAGAAAGGGGTAATGGGGGTTGAGCCCCTTCGCGTAATATATTCTTAGCCACATCAATAAAATCGCGAAACAGGGGATGGGGGTGGCTAGGGCGAGAGCCAAATTCAGGATGGAACTGGCAGCTGGCCATCCATGGGTGGTTGGCTAACTCGCAGAGCTCCACCAATTTGCCGTCAGGGGATAGCCCACTATAAACCATCCCTGCTTCTTGTAGCTGGGTACGAAATTGATTATTAAATTCAAAGCGGTGTCTATGACGCTCGTAAACCAAACTCTGCCCATAGGCCTTAGCGGCAAGGCTGCCCTGAACCAGTTGACAGGGGTAATTACCCAAGCGCATAGTGCCGCCCATATTCTCGGTTTCTTTCTGTTCAGGAAGAAGGTCAATAACAGGGTAAGGCGTAGAGACATCAAACTCGGTAGAATTTGCCTCAGTCAAGCCCAGGACATAGCGAGCAAACTCAATTACCATAACATGCATCCCAAGGCATAGTCCTAGGTAGGGGATTTCATTGTTCCGCGCATAGTTAGCTGCCTTTATCATGCCTTCTATCCCCCTAATACCAAAGCCACCAGGGACTATAATACCCTGGGCTGTGTGCAGTGGAGCCTCGCTGCCATCTCCTTCCAAGTCCTCGGAATGAACCCAAATGAGATTAACATCCCTAGTATGATACAGGGCGGCATGTTGTAGCGCTTCACGAACTGAGAAGTAGGCATCCTTTAATTCCACATATTTGCCCACCAGAGCGATATTAACTGGCTCACGGGGTGTCTTGAGGCGTGTGACCAATTCCTGCCATTGGCTTAAATCTGCCAGGCGAGCCGTAAGGCCAAGCTTGTCCACAACTAATTGCCCCAGTCCTGACTCCTCCAGAATCAATGGTACCTCATAGATAGTAGACACGGTAGGCAGCGAAATTACAGCTTCCCGTTCGACATCACAGAAAAGGGATATTTTATCCCTTATCCCTTCCGAGATGGGCTGGTCACTGCGACATATAATAATGTCAGGCTGAATACCAATACGGCGTAACTCATTAACACTGTGCTGAGTCGGCTTGGTCTTCAACTCCTGGGTGGAAGTGAGATAGGGAAGGAGAGTGACATGGACATAGAGCACATTACCCCGCCCGACATCATTTCGCATCTGTCGAATGGCTTCAAGGAAAGGTTGTCCCTCAATATCACCTACTGTGCCGCCTACTTCTATAATAATCACTTCAGCCTGGGATTTCTGAGCTAATTGCTTAAACCGCTCCTTTATCTCGGTGGTAACATGGGGCACCACCTGGATAGTGCCACCCAGAAAATCACCCCGTCTCTCCTTGGCAATAACCGC
Source organism: uncultured Dehalococcoidales bacterium (assembly GCA_964521325.1). Classification (GTDB taxonomy): domain Bacteria; phylum Chloroflexota; class Dehalococcoidia; order Dehalococcoidales; family CAZFRL01; genus CAZFRL01. Next base: position 3,809 of record CAZFRL010000005.1, read on the forward strand.
GCTATAGACTTGCCCTGAGGTGGCATTGGACTCAGCAGTAAGGTTAACGTCAATAAAGCGCTCGTAGTTACCTAAATCAAGGTCGGTCTCAGCACCATCTTGAGTGACAAATACCTCACCATGCTGATAGGGCGACATTGTTCCCGGGTCAACGTTGAGATAAGGGTCTAGTTTCTGAACTGACACGGTGATTTGACGACTCTTCAGAATGGTGCCAATAGAGGCGACAGTGATACCCTTGCCTACTGAACTAACAACGCCACCGGTAACAAAGATATACTTTGACATGTGGAAAAAACCAAACTCTATGGGTTCAATCTAAAAAGCAACTTTGCACTAGGTTTTATTAATGGTGGGAAAAAACGAGGAGTGGATTTTTATTCATTATAATCAGGTAAACATTACTTGTCAAGCGCTTCTGCACCCCTTTGTCTTTTGCTAGATTAAACAGTAGCCAAAAAGTACTATAATGGTAAGACCGTTACCTAAACAGTAAGATTGTGGTAAAATTCAAAGCATACCTTCTACATACTCAGTAATTGAGGAACGATTAATGAAAGCAGTTATCTTGATAGGTGGTGAGGCAACCAGACTACTCCCGCTCACCTGTAATATACCTAAAGCTATGGTTCCCGTGCTAAATACGCCCTTTCTAGAATATGTCATTCGCCACCTCAGCGAGCATCAGGTCAAGGATATAATCCTGGCTCAAAGTCATTTTTCTCAACCTATTGAAAGCTACTTTGGTGATGGCATCCATTTTGGAGTCAAGCTTAGCTATATAATAGAAGATACTCTTCTGGGAACGGCTGGGGCAGTGAAAAATGCGGAAAAACATTTATCAGAGACATTTCTGGTACTAAATGGTGACATCTTCACTGACTTGGATATTACGGCTATGATAGCCTTCCACCTGGAAAGAAAAGCAAAGGCAACTATTGCCCTTACCCCTGTGGATGACCCCACAAGCTACGGGCTAGTAGAAACCGATGCCCAGGGCAGGGTTACCCGCTTTCTGGAGAAACCTGGCTGGAATCAGGTAACAACCAATGTGATAAATGCCGGCACTTATGTCCTTGAGCCTGAAGTCCTGGCTCAAATACCAGCCCAGACTAAAGTTAGTATTGAGCGGGAAACGTTTCCCCAGCTTTTAGCCCGTGGGGAGGCAGTTTATGCTTACCCTTCTTCTACCTACTGGATTGACATAGGCACCCCAGAAAAATACCTTCGGTTGCATCATGATTTGCTCAATGGCAAAAGTAGCCAGTATGAGCTTGCCTCAGGTGAGGAGATAGTGATTGGAGGGCAAAGCTATATCCACCCAACAACTCAGATAAAGGAACCGATAGTTATAGGTAGTGACTGCACCATCGGACAAAAGGTTAAGCTAAAAGGACCTGTAGTTATTGGTTCTGGCTGCATAATTCTAGACGATTGTGTGATTGAGGAGTCCATCCTCTGGCAGAATACCCGACTAGGGCATCATATTAAGTTGAAGAAGTCCATTGTGGCCGACAACTGCAACCTCAATGCCAATAGCACTATAGAGGACTCGGTCCTAGGCAGCAATGTAACCGTGGTCAGCGGCAGCAAATTGGAACCGGGCAGCAAAATCTGGCCAGATAAAGTAGTGGAAGGAAATACATAGCCTCCCATCTTTAGCCGTATTTCTCTGTTATCTCCAAATTGTTTGAGTGTGAGCTATGCCCATGCTATAATTTTCTTAACGAGGTGCAGATTAACCATGTGGGACAGACTGGAACAGATAGATAGGCGTTATCAGGAGCTAGATGAGCAAATAGCCACGCTTGAGGTAGCCTCCGACCCGAAGCAATTGCAGGTGCTGGCTCAGGAAAGAGCTGGCATTGAGCGCCTGGTAACAAAGTACAGGCAGTACAAAGTAACTTCCAAGGAGCTGGAAGAGACAAGGGCAATGCTAAATGACGGGCTGGACAAAGACATGATGGCATTAGTCAAGCAGGAAATAGAAAGCCTTACTTCAAAGCAAGACCGTTTACTTCAAGAACTGAGGCTTTCCCTGTTGCCTAAGGATGCTAATGATGAAAAGGGCATCATTGTGGAAATCAGGGCAGGAGCCGGTGGCGATGAGGCTGGACTGTTTGCTGCCGACCTCTTCCGTATGTATTCACGGTATGCTCAATCTAAGGGTTGGGACATAGACATTATTGATAGCAATGAAAGTGGCATAGGCGGCTTCAAAGAAATCATATTTGAAATAGAAGGTAGGGGGGCTTTCAGCAGGCTAAAGTATGAAAGTGGAGTTCACCGGGTGCAGCGAGTGCCTACTACCGAATCCTCAGGTAGAATTCATACTTCAACAGCCACAGTGGCTGTCCTGCCCAAAGCTGAGGAGGTGGAGGTATCTATTAATCCTGATGACCTCGAGGTTGATATATTCCACAGCGGCGGTGCCGGAGGGCAGAATGTAAATAAGGTGGCTACTGCGGTCCGCATTACCCATATACCTACAGGGATAGTTGCCACCTGCCAGGACGAGCGCTCACAACTAAGAAACAAGACAAAAGCAATGTCAGTACTCCGAGCCCGACTTTTAGATATAGAGCAGCGCAAACAGGAGCGGGAAATAACCACACAGCGCCGTTCACAGGTAGGTACCGGTGACCGAGCTGAAAAGATACGAACCTACAATTTCCCTCAAGACAGGGTTTCCGACCACCGTATCAGCCTTAACCTTCATAACCTGCCCCGAATCCTGGAAGGAGAGCTTGACCAACTTATCGATACCCTAGCCACCAGTGACCGGGCAAAGCGACTGGAGGAGCAACTGGCGTGACCCTGAAACAGGCGCTTACTCGTGCTCGGGGAATCCTTACTGCCAATAACATTGAAGACGCCCCTCTGGAGTGCGAGCTACTTCTAAAGCATGTATTAGGAATAAGCCGAGTTCAGCTCTATATAGACCTTAACCATGAACTGGGCTCTGAACAGGAAGAAACCTTCTGGAATCTGGTTAAACGCCGCCTGAGTGGCGAGCCAACAGCCTATATTACCGGACATCGCGAGTTTTATGGACTTGATTTCTATGTTAACTCCAGTGTCCTTATCCCCCGACCGGAAAGTGAGCTACTGGTAGAAAAGTCTCTAGACCTGACCCAAAATCACGCTGTATCCGCTATAGCTGAAATAGGTACCGGCTGTGGTGCTATTGCCATTAGCCTGGCGCTAAACTTGCCCCAAGTTAAAATTTATGCTACCGATGTATCAGCCCCCGCCCTCGGGGTGGCTTTATTTAATTGCAAAAAACACGGCGTAATAAATAGAATTTGCTTTTTACAGGGTAATATGCTCAACCCCCTGCCTGAGCCTGTTGACCTCATAATAGCCAATCTCCCTTATGTTAAGGAGTCGGAACTATCACAAATGCGTTCGGTAAGTTTCGAGCCGCAGCTAGCGCTAAATGGGGGTTCAGATGGGCTGGAGAGGATACGCCAGCTATGCAGTCAGGTAAGTAGTAAGCTACGCCCCGAAGGCTGCCTGCTTCTAGAGATTGGGCAGCGACAAAGACAGGCGGTAATCACACTCTTGCATAGCCTTTTCCCTTCGGCTAGGGTGGAAGTCGCTCCAGATTTGAGTGGCATAGACCGGGTGGTGAGTTTAGCCCTTACTACCCCAGAACTGGTGACTAGCAATTGCTAAACGATAAATTCCTTCACCTCCAACTTGACACAGAACCGCCCTTAATGCTACATTACTCAAGCGAGTTTTAACCTCAGGGTTAAAAAATAAATTATAGAACAGGCAGAAGGTTACTACAATGAATATTATCGTCTGCATCAAACAAGTGATTGACCCTGAGGCACCACCAGCCAGTTTCAAAATTGACACTGCAAGCAATAGTGTGGTGCCACCACCGGGGATGCCACCAGTAATCAGCCCCTTTGATGAGAATGCTGTGGAAGCAGCGCTACGAATTAAGGACGTCCAAGGTGGCAAAATTACAGCTATAAGCTTGGGCATAAACCTGCAGCGGGATGTGGTAAAGAAACCGCTATCTATGGGAGCTGATGAGCTTATCCTGTTAGAAGATGAGGCTTTTGTTGGGGGTGATAGCTGGTCAACAGCCTATGCCCTGGCTATGGCTATCAAGAAGATAGGTGATTATGACCTTATTCTATGCGGTAGACAGGCTGCCGACTGGGATGCTGGGCAGATAGGCTCAGGCATCGCTGAGATACTGGGGCTACCCAGTGTAACCCTAGCCAAGAAAATAGACTCTGCTAATGGTAAGGCAAGAGTAGAGCGAGTAACCGATGACGGCTACGAGGTTATTGAGGTATCCTTGCCTGCCTTAATTACAGTAAGCAATGAGATTGGTCAGCCCCGCTACCCTACCATAAAGGGGATTATGGCAGCCAAAAGTAAGCAGCCTATTATCTGGAAGCCCACCGACATAGGTGTTGACCCGTCTCAAGTCGGCGCTGCCGGCCGACGTGCTGAAATGCTCAAGCTCTTCCAGTCAGTTCGTGAAAGTAAATGTGAGATTGTAGAGGGGGAGAGTCCTGAAGAGGCAGCAGTTAATCTAGCCCTGAAACTCAGGGAAGCCAAGATATTGTAACAGTTCTTAACAAGTTTTTAACATTCTCTCATTATAATTAGGGGGATAAGTTATGGCTGAATATAAAGGCGTGATGGTTTACGGTGAGGTTTCGGAAACAAAACTAGCCGGAATCACCACTGAACTATTAGGTTGCGGCAGGAAACTGGCTGATGACCTGGGGCAGGAATTATACGCTGTACTAGTCGGCAGTGATATAAGTAGTTTAGCCCAAGAAGCGATTACCTTTGGTGCCGATAAGGTATATGTAATTGATGACCCGTTACTTAAAGACTACCAGACAGATTCCTATGTATCGGTTATAGAAAAGGTAGTCAAGCAGGTAATGCCCCAGATTCTCCTCTTGGGACAGACCAGTATTGGTTACGACCTAGCGCCAAGGTTAGCTTTTAGGCTGGAGACAGCTGCCTCTATGGGCTGCGTGAAGCTGGATATTGACCCTGACTCAAAACTACTGCTACAAACCAAACCTGTCTATGGAGGAAATGCTCAGGCTATCTTCACCTCCAAGTCCTGCCCACAAATAGCTACGGTTAGAACCAAAGCCATGTCACCACTTGAGCCAGATGCCTCAAGGCAAGGGGAAATCATTACCATCAAAGCTGAACTAGAGCCATCAGCTATAAGAACTAAGGTTCTGGAAAAGGTGCCAGAAGAGGTGGTCGGGATAAAACTGGAGGACGCTGAGGTAGTAGTCGCCGGGGGTAGAGGCATCGGTAGTGCCGAGGGTTTTCAGCAGCTAGAAGAGCTGGCTAAAATGCTGAAGGGAGCAGTAGGTGCTAGCCGACCACCCTGTGATAATGGTTGGGTGCCAGACTCGTTACAGGTCGGGCTTACCGGTAAGATTGTTACTCCTGACCTTTATATTGCTGTAGCCCTCTCTGGCTCCAGCCAGCATATGTCTGGCTGCGCCGGTTCCAAGAACATCATTGCTATAAATAAAGACCCTGAAGCAAATATCTTCAAGGAAGCCCGCTTTGGTATAGTCGGAGATTGGAAAAAGACACTACCTGCCTTCACCGAGAAGGTGAAGGCACTTCTGGCTGGATAAAGATAATATGAATTACCAAAAACAACCTGAGGAGGTGATGGGTTAATGAAAAAAGTAAAAATAGTTTATTGTCTCTGTCTCTTACTAATGGGCATACTGGCTATTTCTCCATTAATTCCCACTTTAGCTGCGGAGCCACCGCTCAAGGCAGGGGAGGAAAGGATTAGTCTGGATACTAAATATCCAGCGGTAGAAATAGTCCCTGGCGGGAGTTGTGAGTTTGAGGTAGGCTTGAGCTATGTGACCTCTTCTGGAGAAGGCGACACCCGTGAATTTGACCTGGTGACCATAACTCCAAAGGATTGGACTACATACATCACCGATGCGTATCAGAAGCAGACCAAGATAGAGGCTATCAGGCTTGACCCTTCACCACTAAGTTCAACTAGCCTAAGAGTAGTAGTCACCTCGCCCTACTGGTATACGCCCGAGCCGGGAGAATACCCGGTAACTCTGGAAGTAATCTCAGGGACACTTAAGAACAGTATTGACCTTAAGTCGGTAATAAAAGCCACCTACACCCTTGAAGTAATACCAACTACGGAGCGCTATAATACTACGGCCACAGCTGGTAAGGATAACTACTTCGAGATAGAAATGCTTAATACAGGCTCGGCAACTATTGATGATATTAACTTCAAGTGGCAAAAACCGGATGGATGGAAAATTGAAACCTCCCCTGAGGAAATAGATTCTCTGTTTGCGGCTAGTTCTCAAACAGTAGAGGCTAATATAAAGCCGCCACCAAGAACTATAGCTGGGGACTATGTCATTACTCTAGTAACCGAGGGGAAACAAACCTCAGCCGAGCATCTTGAAATCAGGGTTACCGTAGAAACACCTACAATCTGGGGATGGGTAGGGATTGTAATTATAGTGGTAGTTATTGCTGGTGTAATATTTGTCTTTATGCGCTTCAGCCGACGGTGATGAGATGAGCCAAGGGATAATAGTAGAGACAAAAGACTTAACTAAAAGCTATGATGGGACTACTGTAGTCGACCATCTTAATCTACGTATCGCCGAGAAAGAGATATTCGGCTTACTTGGTCCCAACGGTGCTGGTAAAACCACTACCATCCTCATGCTACTGGGACTTACTGAGCCAGTATCAGGCAGCGCCCGAGTATGTGGATTTAACCCAACCAGAGAACCGCTTAAGGTAAAACGCCTGGTAGGGTATATGCCAGAAAATATAGGATTCTATGAAAACCTCACCGCCAGAGAGAACCTGGACTTTATCGCTCAGCTCAATAATATTAGCGCTGCCAAGGCTCATAGCAAAATCAATGAGTTATTGGGGGTGGTAGGTCTTGGTGAGGTGATTGAGCAGCAAGTGGGCACATTTTCCCGAGGTATGAAACAGCGCCTGGGAATAGCTGATGCCTTGATTAAGGAGCCAAAAGTAGTTTTCTTTGATGAACCCACCGCTGGACTTGACCCTGAAGGGATTAACCAAATCCTTGACCTGATAGCCAGCCTACCACAAACGGGGACAACAGTAGTTCTATGCTCCCACCGACTATATGAAGTGCAACGGGTATGTCACAGCATAGCAATATTAGCTAAGGGCAAAATGGTAGTCGAGGGTTCTTTGGATGACCTTGGCCGGGAGGCTTTTGCCGGAGGTCGCTACATAATAGAGATTGAAACCAGTCAGCCCAGTCCCCAAATGTTAGATATTATCAAGGGAGTTAGTGGAGTAGCAAAAGTAGAAACTAAGGGTAATTTGCTTTTAATAAACGCCGATTCAGACCTGCGGGCTGAAATAGCTAAAGTAATGGTACAGAACGACTTTCCCCTAACTCAAATTAAGATTCAAGAGGTCACTCTAGACGATATATATATGCGGTATTTTCATGAAGGCTAGGTTAACCCATGATAGCTATCTGTAGAAAAGAGCTTGCTGACTATTTTACCAGCATACGGTTTGTAATCCTATTTCTTCTGGCATGTCTTGCCAGTGCTGGAGCACTCTATGCTGCCTACCAGGGAATTCGAAGCGCCGACATTCCAACGGAATTTCTCTTCCTAGGGCTGTTTATTACCCCAGGGGAGGCAATCCCATCCCTGTTTACTTTCGTTAACCTCATGGCACTGTTCTTTATCCCGATAATAGGTATATCCCTTGGCTTTGATGCTATTAACAAAGAGCGCTCAAATGGAACTCTAAGCCGAATTATGTCCCAACCCATCTATAGAGACAATGTCATCAATGGGAAATTCCTGGCTGGCATATTTATCCTCTTTGTTATAATGATGGCTACCCTGTTGATTGTTTCGGGATTGGGTTTGCGTCTTATTGGTGTGCCGCCCACCTCTGAAGAAATTGTCAGGCTCTTTCTCTACCTCATTTTTACCATTATTTACGGAGCCTTCTGGATGGGTCTATCTATGCTTTTTTCCACCTTATCCCGGAGCGTAGCTATCTCCCTCCTAGCCACAATCGGCATCTGGCTATTCTTTAGTTTCTTCTACATCCTGATGATAGCCCCAGCTATAGCTAACGCCATAGCTCCCGTCGCCAATGGCGCCGTCGAAGCTAGAATTCATAATATGGAATTGCTGTTGATGTTGTCGCGGGTTTCCCCTGGCTATCTGTTTAGCGAAGCTACTTCGGTGCTGCTCAATCCCCCATTGTTGGGCAGCCTAGGGGTAATAACGCTGGAGCAAGTAGTTTTTATGATACCTACCCCACTTTCATTGGGTCAAAGCATGATTCTTATCTGGCCTCAGCTGACCGGCTTAATAGCTCTAACTGGCATCTGCTTCGCTGTTAGTTATGTAATATTTATGCGGCAGGAAATAAGGTCCACATAGTCACGGAGCCCCAAGACGACAGATTACGCCTTTGCAGCTTGCCTTTGGGCAGTAATCTTCTGAGCAATGTGGGATGGAACTTCCTCGTAGTGACTAACCTCAAAAGTATAGCTGCCTCTGCCCTGAGTTATTGATTTCAGGTCTATTGCATAGCGCAAAATCTCAGCCAGGGGTACCTGAGTCTCAATAACATTCATTTCACCCTCAGGATTCATGCCTTGCACCCGGGCTCGTTTAGAATTAAGGTCACTAATAATATCACCGGTGAAGTCACTAGGGACTGTTACTGTCATATTCACTAGCGGTTCGAGCAGGATAGGTTGCCCCTGAGACAATCCCTTCCTCAGTGCCCCGGCTCCAGCAATTTTGAAGCAGATATCCGAGGAATCTACCGGGTGAAAAGTGCCATCATAGACCCTTGCCTTTATATCAATAACTGGATAACCAGCTAAAACTCCCTCTTGAACCGCCTCATTAACCCCCTTCTCTACTGATGGGATATAATTCTTGGGTATGGCACCACCTACTATCTTATCAACAAACTCAATGCCACTGCCGCGAGGTAAAGGCTCCAACTCAAGAAAGACATGCCCATACTGCCCATGCCCTCCTGTTTGTTTCTTATGCTTATACTCAGCCTTGGTTGAAGTAGTAATAGTCTCTTTATAGGGGACTTTAGGTGTTTCCATCTCTACAGCCACACCGAATTTACGCAGCATCTTCTCGGCAGCTATTTCAAGATGAGTCTCACCAAGCCCGGATAGGATAGTTTCACCAGTATCAGCTTCCCGGTGCATTCGGAGAGTAGAATCTTCTTCAGTTAACCGAGATAATGCCTCTCCCAGTTTATCCAAATCAGCCTTGGTCTTAGGGCGCACTGCCTCACCAAAAACTGGCTTAGGGAATATAACAGGGGCAATCTTTACCGGTTTATCCTGATTACAAAGCGTATCCCCGGTGCTGGTTAGGCTCAATTTAGCTACCATCCCTATATCTCCAGCCCTAAGCTGAGGTACTGGCTCCTGCGTCTTGCCCCTCAGAGTAAATAACTGACCTATGCGCTCCATACCACCCCGCGTTGCATTCCACACTTGGGAATTGCTATTAATAGCGCCAGTATAAACCCGAAGGTAGGTAAGTTTACCAACATACGGGTCAGCACTGGTCTTAAACACTAGAGTAGCTAATGATGCTTCCTGGCTTGGCTTAATCGTTTGCTTGGCTGAATCGCTAGTAATAACTACATCCCGCTCCTCAGGTGATGGCAAATAACTACATACAGCATCCAGCAGTAAGCTAGTCCCTATATTCTGCAGAGCTGAGCCAACCAAGACTGGCACAATCTTGCCACTTATGGTTGCTTGCCGTAAGGCATTACCGAGCTCCTCCGAGCTGAGTTCTTCGCCGTCTAGATACTTCTCAATAAGCCTGTCATCAGTTTCAGCCACCGCTTCTATCAGTTTCTCACGGAAAGACTCAGCTTGACTGCTCAGCGATGATGGCATCTCAGCCTCTTCTGCCTTGGAACCGGTATAGCTTTTCATCGCCAGCAAGTCAACTATCCCCTGGAAACTATCCTGGGCACCTATGGGTAACTGCAACGGTACGCATCTTGAGCCGAACTTTGACTGAACCTGTCCCAGAGCTTTATAAAAATCGGCATTTTCCCGGTCCATCTTATTAATAAAGATAAAGCGGGGCAGGTCAGCTTGTTCACAATATGTCCACATCTGTTCGCTACCAACCTCAACACCAGAGGCAGCACATACCACGATTATTGCCCCTTCACCAACCCGCATTGCTGCCTTGACCTCACCAACAAAGTCGGAATAGCCGGGGGTGTCAATAAGGTTAATCTTAGCCCCCTTCCACTGGCAGGGAAGCACAGATAAGTTTATGCTAATCTTTCGCTTTATCTCATCTGGGTCATAATCTGAGACAGTGGTCCCATCATCAACTTTACCTAGTCGGGTGGTTGCTCCGGTGGTAAACAAAATTGCTTCTGAGGCTGATGTCTTGCCAGCACCACTATGAGATAGTAAAACAAGGTTGCGAATATCCTCCAGTCCATATTGCTGCATCTAATCAAACACTCCCTCTAGCTTATTCCACCGATATTATATCCGATAGTCTGCGGGCACAGCAAGTAACTGAGATTGTCTAATTAGGGAGTCCCAGAGGGGCTTTGCCTCTTCAATCTACCCGTGACAAACAACTCTAACTGCCGTGGGGGGTTAGCGAGCACGCCTTCTTCTAAATAGAGATATGAGAAATAACAAACCAATTATGCCGATGAATGGGAAAGGTTGGACTGAACTGGTTTTGTCTGTAATAGCCGTTGGCGGTGCAGTAGGTGGCTTTGATGGAACTAATGCCTCTGCGGATATTTCATAGGCAGCTATCTGGACGCCGATAAACTCTTTAGGTACCCAGCCCAAAGGATTTTTTTTGCCCGTTGCTTCAGCCCAGACCCATCCGGGTTCGCCTGCAAGCTCAAAAACGGCATTTGCCTTTGTATAGTCGGGCAGGTAGACCAATGACGCAGTATGACCTGAGCCAGCCACTATAGCTGAGCGGAACCCGGCGCCTTTATACACAATAGCTAGTAGCACAGCGCTGTCTTCACAATCACCGTAACCAACCCCATCTTGGTCAATCACTGTAGCCAGCTCATCTGCATTTCGGGCAAATTCATCATATCCAAACTGGTCAATATCAGTGGTATAGTTTACCCTATCCCGGACAAAGCTAAATACTGCTTCTGCCCTCTGTAGCTGGTCTGGATATTCGCTGGCAATCTGCTCACCCAGGCTGTAGGCTAAAGCAGCATCTTCTCCCAGGCTCTCAAAAGCTATAACCGGACGAAAAGTTGTCTCCGATATTTGGTAGAAACCGTCTTCGCCAAAGCCTCTGGTTCTACATATTCCCCAGTCATCAAATAGCTCACCATTTATCTCCTGGAACTCTGCAGATGGAGTTGCCGAGACATAACCAGTAACGGCTAACCCAGCTACAAATATGAATATTAAGCTTAGTAAGACCCCAATCCTCTTCATTGATTTACCCCAAAAGCTGGGTGATAAAAACTCCTCATAGTGGTCCGCTCAGTGCTGCGTGAAGGATAAGACCAAAGAAGACAAGATAGCCAAAAACATAAATACCTACTGCCACCGGACTCTGGTTGACGCTGATAAATGGTATTTTGGGAGTTAGCTTATCAGCGATATGAAATAGAGCTATACCCACAAGCAAGCTTATCACAAAGCTTATGGCTAATATTCCCCATGTTCTAAAATCAAAGATATATCCAAGTATGGGGGGAGTGACGGCAGTAAGTGCAGTAGCAGCACCATGGATGACAAGACCAACCAAGATGAAAAAGCCAGCGATGAATAGTCCAGTAGCGACAGGGCTTTCTCCTATACGCTGGCGCTCATAAATATGTGGGGTAAGGACATCTAAAACCCTAATCCCAAGCCATGCCAAGAAAATACTGACGAGAGCCAGTAATATAACCTTGGCTAGCCATATCAAAACAACTATCCAGAATGGGGCGACTAAACCTAGCTCATGCATAACATACCCTCCTTACCATCCATAGTCAGGTTAAAAGCAATGGAGTAACATATGTTTCAATTATAGCCGCTGGCACAAGTAAAGCAAGTGCTATTAATAAGTACTTCAGATTTTGTTTGAAATTGGGTGATAGTAGCTTCCGCTTTTCCTTTTTGAATATGGCCATTACTGCCATTGCACCGAAGCTAAGAGCAGCTGCCTGAGCCATGATTAGTGCCGGGATTTCAAAAATGCCGTGAGGTAGCAAGCCGGCTAATAAAAAACTAAGAGATTTTTCCTGAATTACTGTTGTTGACACGAAAGATATCAGCCAGCCATTGAGAGTTAACGACAGAATAGGCGCCAGGCAAAGGATTGGACTGAGGACAAAGCTTATCGCCAGGGCTGAAGCATTCTTAGCAAAGATGAGGATAGCAACAAGAGGGAGAGGAAGTGAAGCTATGGTGTCGCCAAATTCTTCAAGGGCGGCAATCTCCTGAGAAATGAGATTGGCCAAATCAGCAGGGGTGGTCAGGCCAAAAATAAGACCAGCACCGAACAGGAAAATGGCGATAAAAATCCATCTCTTATAGTTCATATAAAAAACATCTTACTTAGTGCCGAATTTATCGTAAGAAACAATTTCCGAAAGTTCTTTTCTGGGCACAACTTTAGGCTCTTGGTCGGGGTAACCGAGAGGAGTCATCGAGACCGCACAGAAGCCTGCCGGTATACCTAGGATACTAGCTACTTTCTTAGCGTCCACAGCTCCAATGTTTATCGTTCCCAGTCCCAGCGAATGAGCTGCCAGTGCCAAGTTTTGCATAGCTAATGCCACATCATACATGTACCAAAAATCGCCTTTATCAGTAGCCGGTTTGCCAAACATATAGCCCGATTTACCTAACTCAGCACAAGCTACAATTACTAGTGGTGCGCTCTTAATAGCCTCGACAGACCGGTTATTAACAAGCGTACCCTCAATTTCAACCTTTGTCAGGCTACCAGCCAGTTTACTCTTTATATTACTATCACGCACCACAACAAATCTACAGCATTGTCTATTAGCCCAGGACGGTGCCCAGCGGGCAGCTTCCAGAACAAGCCCTAAAGTTTTATCATCTACCGGAGTAGTCTTATACTTACGAATGCTCCGTCTGGTCTTAATTGCTTCCATGACTTCCATCTTTATCCTCCTTTATTGATGGCAAACTTTACCTCAAGTGTTCCCTTTTATTGCTCTGAGCTTGTCGATTAGCAACGGGAGCACTTCCTGAAGGTCACCTACGATGCCTACATCAGCCATTTCAAATATAGGGGCATGGGGGTCCTTGTCCACAGCTAAGATGAGCTTGGAATTCAGAACACCGGTAGCAAACTGGGCTGCTCCTGATACCCCAAGGGTAACAAGAAGCTGTGGCGCCACAGTCTTCCCGCTCTGGCCTACCATCCGCTCGGCAGGAATCCAGCCGGCATCTACGGCAGGGCGTGTTCCAGCCACACTCCCCTTTAGAATTTGAGCCAGCTCACCCACTGCTTGAAAACCTCCTACGGAGTTCAAGCCCCAACCCCCTACCACCACAACCTCTGCTTCCTCCAGAGATTTTGCTTTCTTCTGTTCCTCCACTACTTCAACAATATCAGTTCGAGGAGTTTTGTCCTCCACCTTGACTGGTATAACTTCACCATTTCTTTTCTCCCGCGGCGATGGGGAGAGTATGCCCGGTTTAACCGTAGCCATTTGAGGTCTTCTCTGAGGGCATATAATCTTGAGAGTCAGATTACCTCCCCACCCTGCCACGGTTGCCACTAACTGGTGCTTACCATTAATCTCCTCAATACAGAGGTCAATACAGTGAGCAGTAAGCCCTGTGCCCAGTTTCGCCGCTACCCTGGAAGCAGTCTCTCGTCCCAAACTGGTGGCACCCCAGAGGATTATCTCAGGCTGGTGACTCTGGATTAGTCCCGTCATAAGATGGGTGCAAAGCTCTGTCTCAAACAGAGGAAAGGGAGGGTTGTTAGCCAGATAGACCTTGTCGGAACCATGGTCTATAAGCTCCGCCGCCAGTTCTTCGGCACCGACTAATACCGATGCTACCTCCCCACCACCTAACTGCTGGCAGAGTTCACGTGCCTTGCCCAGGAGACCGAGAGAAACCTTGGCTAACTCCTGCTGGTGGTGCTCCACCCATACCCAGACCTGGCTCTCGCCGTTAACCTTAGGGTTCACAGTATCTCCCGCTCCACTAACTTATCGATGGCCAAGGTCACCGCCTCTTCGGGTGAGCCTTGAAGAATCTCTCCCTGCCGCTTAGCGTGAAATTCGCTCATCTCGAAAAATTGGGTGGGCGACCCGTCAAGCCCCACACGACCAGTATCAGCACCCGTATCAGCCGCAGTCCAGTTCTTTATCTCTTTCTGAGTGGCAGCCATTATTCCTAATACAGTGGGGAGGCGGGGTTGATTTATCTTAGCCGTAACTGCTATTACCGCCGGAAGCTTTATCCTTACCTTAATATAACCTCGCTCCCATATTCGCTTAACCAGGAGGCTTCGCTCATCCTCAAAAGTGAGTTCTTCGGCATCGATGATACTGGGAAGGTCAAGAAGCTCAGCGAGCTGCACCGCTACCTGCCCGGTGCCACTATCGATAGTAGTATTACCACAGAGGATAAGGTCAAAATGCTCAAGCTTACGAATCCCATAAGCTAGTGCCTGGGCCGTAGCCAGTGTATCAGCTCCAGCAAAGGCTCGGTCGCAGAGATGAATTGCATCATCGGCATCCATAGCTAGAGCCTCTTCCAAAGCCTTTCTCGCCTGGGGAGGGCCCATAGTCAGAACAATAACCCTTCCCGAAAACCTGTCTCGAATTCCCAGGGCTTCTTCGAGGGCATTCCTATCCCCGGGGTTTATTAGGGCGGGCACCCCCTCCCGCTCTATTGTCCCTCCTGTCGGGTCAATCGAAATCTTGTTGAGGTAATCCGGGTGGGGAACCTGCTTCACACAGACTACGATGTCACAGGGCATCTTAAGAAATGATGCTCCTCCCGATAGTGTTCTTCATAATCTCCTGAGTGCCGGCAGCAGTAAATAGCTCTATGGCATCATTAAGCCGTCGCACAACCTGATATTCGGGGATAGTACCATAACCACCCATTACCTGAATGGCTTTCAAGGCTATCTGGCTGGCTATATTACAGGCATATAGCTTACTCCGGGCGATTTCGTTACCCGCATCTCGAGGGCTCTTACCCTGGTCGAGAAGCCAAGCGGCATAGTAGCAAAGCCACCGAGCAGCCTCAATCTCAAGATTAGCCTCGACAAGCATGTGCTGGACAGCCTGAAGCTCAGCAATAGGCTTGCCGTAGAGCACTCTTTCCTTGGCATACTTCAGAGCAACTTCATAGCAGCCTTCAGCAGTTCCCAGTCCGACACCGGCAACACCGGTGCGCCCCACAGCACCAATCCCCGATATGGCTACTGCGATACCTTTCCCCTCCTGACCTACGAGATTGGATTTGGGCACCCGGCAGTTGGTAAAGACAAGTTCGCCCACGGGTATACCACGAAGCCCGGGGTAATTCTCTCTCCGTGGAGTATCAAAGCCAGGGGTTCCCCTTTCAACAAGGAAGGTGCTGAATCTCTCACCAGTCCTGGCTACAATTACAGCAAGGTCACACACTGGTGCCAAACTGATGAAAACCTTCCTTCCGTTAATAATATATTCCTCACCCACGAGTTCAGCTGTGGTAGTTATAGCGGCGGGGTCAGACCCACCACCAGACTCAGTAAGGGCGGTGGCGGTAATGAGGTCGGCCTGGCATAAAGAGGGAAGGTATTTCTTTTTCAGCTCTTCAGTACCGAAATTCTCCAGGATGTAGATTCCTATCTGTCCTGTCTGGAAGAAGAAACCCAGCGAGGCATAAACCTTAGAAAACTCCTCAACCATTATCATCCTTGCCAGATGTCCCATACCACTGCCACCATATTCCTTAGAGGTTATTATGCCTACCAGACCCAATTCTGCCGTTTTCTTAACTATATCTCGGATAAACTCTCCCTTCTCATCCCAAGCCAAGGCGTTAGGCGCTAACTCCCTTTGGGCAAATTCCCTAACTGTGTCTCTAAGAATCTCCTGCTCACGGGTAAGGCTAAAATCCACTTGTTACCTCCGTTAGATTTTTATTTTGCAACCTCATTTTACTCCTCTTCCCAGGCATCCTTCCCAATGAGGGAAACAAAGCGGCATCCCCCTAGATTCTCAACTACATTCTTCTTTCTACGTCTGGTTATTCTGTATAACTCCTGCACATAGCGCGAGCCCACAGGAATTACCAGCCGCCCACCGATTGCCAGCTGAGCCAGAAGGTCAGCCGACACCCTAGGAGCACCAGCGGTAACTATTATAGCGTTATAAGGCGCTTCTCTCTGCCAGCCCAGAGTCTCCTCAGCTAAGTGCACCTCAGTATTGGTATAGCCCAGGCTATCCAATACTCTCCTGGCAGCCTCAGCAAGACTATACAGACGTTCAACAGTAATCACCAGCCCAGTTAATTCAGCCAGGATAGCTGCCTGATATCCACTGCCTGTGCCTACTTCCAGCACCTTTTCACTGCCAGTAAGCTGTAATGCCTCAGTCATAAGGGCAATAATGAAAGGTTGTGAGATTGTCTGGTCTAAACCAATAGGTAATGGCCTATCCTCATAGGCTAAGTGCTGCTTCTCCGGTGGCACAAACCGCTCTCGGGGAACCCGAGCCATGGCGGCTAATACTCGCTTATCTCTAATCTCAGTGCTTAGCTGCTCAATTAACCTAGTTCTTGCCGTTGCAAAGTCCATGATAGGCACCAATGACCAAAGCAAAGTCAGGATAGAATCACAGCTAGCACCACCAGGATAGCCAGTATTATCCCGGCTAGAATACCGATTCTTCGCAGCTCAGTAGTTATGTAGGGACTCCGAGCCGCAGTCACTGTTGCTACTGGCGTTGGCACACTTGCTGAAGGAGCCGACACGTCAGGACGAGAAACTGGTTCAGAAGGTGGTGAAATGGGTTGCTGCTGGGCAGCTCTAGCTAAAGTGCCTTTCTTCTTTTTAGCTTGAGCAGAATACTTGCCTCGATGCCGCCGTGATTTACTAGGCATCTAAAACTTCCTCCATTTGTAGTCGGAATAGCAATCTTTGTCTTTCCTTGTTCTCTGCTACTTAGCCCTAGGGTGAGATTTCTCATAGGTATGCCGAATATGCTCAGTGGTAAGATGGGTATAAACCTGCGTAGTAGAGATGTTGGCGTGCCCCAGTAATTCCTGAACTGACCTCAGGTTAGCCCCACCACTCAGCATATGAGTAGCAAAGCTATGCCTTAAAGTATGGGGAGTAACCTTAGTATCCAGGTTGGCTGATTTAGCGTAGCCTTTTAATATTTGCCAAAACCCTTGTCTGGTCAGTCTCTCACCACGCAGATTAAGGAACAAGGCTTTCTCCTCAGCGTTATGTGTCAGGTGAGAACGCACTTCTTTCACATACTCGTCCACTGCCAAGGCTGCTTGTTCATAAATAGGGATAAGCCGCTCTTTATGCCCCTTACCAAAGCAGCGCACGTAACCACCCTCCACATCTATATCATCCAGGTTCAGAGAAACTAACTCGCTTACCCTCATGCCACTGGCATATAATAACTCCAGCATTGCCTTATCCCTCTTTGCTTCTGGGGTGGACACTTTGGTCGGTTGCTCCAGCAAAAGGCGAACCTGGCTAATTGAGATAGGCTTGGGTAGCGACTTCTCTATCTTGGGTGAACCTATATTTTGCGTTGGGTTAGCTTTCATATCACCCTCGGCCAGCATAAAGCTAAAGAAAGACTTGGTAGCAGCTACTTTGCGGGCTACGGTAGTGGCAGCATAGTTCCTCTCCTTAAGGTTAAGCAAATAGCTTAGCATCCCCTCCCGACCAAAACTAACCCACGATGGAATGGAGCCACGCTTGTCAGCCCCTTCTTCAACAAAGCTAGCTAATTGATTTAGGTCATTACGATAAGCAGCTAGCGTGTTTTCAGAAAAGCCTTTCTCTACAGCTAGATAATTCAGGAAACGGTTAATATCCTCTCTCACTGCACCTCCTCGCTACTAGATATTATGTTGTATTTTAACATAATTAAAAAGAAAATTCAGCCCCGTCAAGCATTTTGCCCGCTTCGCAGGCTGTGTTACAATAAAACTGTAATTTTCATTCTCCTATTCTGGAAGAATAATTAAGGTGGTTTAGGGTGGCAAAGCCCCTCTAATAAACTAGCTACTCCCTTTGTCAAGGGTAGGTAACAGGTTGATGAATAACCTTATAACAGAGCAATTAAAAAAGCTACCAACCAGCCCTGGCGTCTACCTCATGAGAGATGCCGAAGGGAATATTCTATATGTAGGTAAGGCAGCTAACCTCCGTCACCGGGTAAGGTCATATTTCACCGCCAGGCAAAAGTTGACGCCAAAGCTGCAACGGATGGTAGCCCGAGTCAACGATGCTGATTTCTTTGTTACCAATTCAGAACAGGAAGCCCTTATCCTTGAGTTAAATTTTATAAAGCAATACCATCCCCGCTACAATGTTCGCCTTAAAGATGACAAGACCTTCCCTTATCTCAAGATAGACCTTAATGATGATTGGCCTACAGTCCAAATTACGCGGCGCCTGGAACAGAATGGGGGGCGTTACTTTGGACCCTTTGCCAGCGCTAAATCAATACGTCAAACCCTGAAACTGATAAAAGGGCTCTTCCCCTTCCGCTCCTGCTCTCAAGCTATCACTGGCATCGACCCCCGACCTTGCCTTGAGTATCATATTGGGCATTGTCTTGGGCCCTGTATCGGTGTGGTAAGCAAGAAGGAATATGCCGAGGTAATAAGGCAAGTAATCCTCTTTCTTGAAGGCAAACAGGAAAGGGTAGTCCAGGAGCTTAGGCGCAAGATGGAGAAAGCTGCCCAGGTTTTGGATTTTGAGAAAGCGGCTCGTTTTAGAGACCAAATCCAAGCTGTGGAGAAGGTTATTGAAGGACAGAGAATCGCAACTACAGTAAGAGGTGAGCAGGATGTTATTGCCTTCGCTGAGGACAAAGACCAGGCTTATGTCCAGGTTTTCTTCATCCGTGGTGGTAAGCTAATCGGTCGAGAGAGCTTTGTCTTGCAGGGCACTCGCTCTGAGGAGCCACAACAAGTTATGACCAGCTTTATTAAGCAGTTTTACGACTCTACCTCTAATATACCACCGGTTTTGCTACTCCAATACCCTGTAGAGGACAAGACTGTTATTGAGGACTGGCTTCAGAGCAAAAGAGAAGCCAGGGTTCATATTCAGGTTCCCTGCCGGGGCAATAAGAAACAATTGGTGGAGATTGTAGCCGAAAATGCTCGGCAGGGTTTAGAACAACTTAAGATTAAACAGCTGGCTGCCCCCACAATACTGGCTACAGTTCTATCTGAAATAGAACGGGAGCTTCACCTACCCCACCTACCTTCCCGCATAGAAGGCTATGACATCTCCAACATACAGGGAACAGCAGCCGTAGGTAGTATGGTGGTCTTTGACGGTGGAAAACCAAAGCCGTCTCACTATAGACGCTTCAGAATCAAAACAGTGTCAGGTGCTGATGACTATGCTATGCTGCAGGAGGTGCTCAAGCGGCGATTTAAGCGGAGTGCTACCGGTGATGCCTCCTCTCCAAATGGCTGGGCAATTCTACCCGACCTTGTCCTCATTGACGGGGGCAAGGGACAGCTTAATGCTGCTAAAGCTGTAATGCGTGAATCCCAAGTAGATTTTGTCCCCGTAGCCAGCTTGGCTAAGGAAAAAGAGGAGATTTTTATTCCACAGAGGGCTGAGCCTGTTGTTCTTCCCCGCAGTTCACCGGGGCTTCAATTACTGCAGCGCCTCAGAGATGAGGCGCACCGCTTCGCCCTGGGCTACCACCAAAAGATACATAAAAAGGCGACGTTTGCCTCCGCTCTTGATAGCATTCCTGGTATCGGACCTAAGCGTAAACGCGCCTTACTCAAGCAATTCGGCTCAGTTCGTGCCATCCAGGAGGCTTCCGCAGACGAGTTAGCAGCAGCAGGCATGAGCCAGAGCCTGGCTAAAAAAGTAAAGGAGTATCTATAACGGGCAATGCCGGCTAATTTACCACCACAATACTTTGAGGCGGAAAAAAGGTTCCGGGTAGCAAAAGACCCGGCAGAAAAGATAGTTGCCTTGGAAGATATGCTGGCTATCATGCCCAAGCACAAGGGGACTGACCACCTGCGCGCTGAGTTAAGAAGCCGTATTGCCAAGCTGACCCAGATAGCTGGCAAGAAAACTGGGGCTCGCCGGGCATCTATGCTCATCGAGAAAGAGGGGGCAGCCCAGGTGGCAGTAGTTGGCCTGCCCAGTGCCGGCAAATCTCAACTTGTTTCCAGTATTACCAATGCCTCGCCAACTGTGGCTGAATACCCCTTTACCACCCACAAGGCTACCCCGGGGATGATGGAATTTGAAAATATACAGATACAGCTAATTGATACCCCGCCGCTGGTGCCCCAGTCTATAGAGTTCTGGCTACCGCCCATGCTAAGACGGGCTGATGCCCTACTCCTGGTCGTGGATTTAAACGATGCCCCACTAACCCAGGTTGAAACCATCATCGCACAACTGGAAAACATGAGGATAGAAATCGGCAAAAATAAAGCTAAGGCACTGATTATCGGCAATAAGCTGGACTTAAATAACACCAGCGAAAACTACACAGCTTTGAAGAATAAATATGAAGAGCAACTGCCGGTTATCGCGGTCTCAGCTAAAGAAGGCACTGGTTTAGAAGAACTAAGGCATAAAATCTATCAGGTGCTTGATATTATTCGGGTATACACCAAGACTCCGGGTGGTAACCCAGACTTTACTGACCCGATAACTCTTGACCGGGGAAGCACATTAGAAGATGCCGCCACCGCAGTCCATAAAGATTTCCGAGACCAGCTAAAATATGCCCGAATCTGGGGCTCAGGAAAGCACGATGGCGTAATGGCAAAAAGAGACCATATCCTCCAGGACGGCGATATAATAGAGTTGCATCTTTGAAATACTGAATAATCCGTCAATTTGTGCAATGTTGGTAACAGAAAGCCAGAATGTTCAACTTTCTTACTGATTGGAGGCCCTTTTTCTAAGGTAACAATCCAAGCTTATGTGCAATGGTAAACAATATGGACTATTGTTACACGAGCAAGGATTCCTTAAACACTTTGACGGCGCAGTGCGAGCAGGGTCTTATTGTAACCCTCAGCCACTTTTCGGAAGTGGAACCCCAAAACGGATAGACCTACTGATAAAGGGAAGTGCCGCGGATGTTTCAGAAGGGTCGAAATGAGGAGCCTCCAAAAATACCACCTCCCTTTGTCCATGATACCTAAGAACCACAGGGATTTAATAAATCCGGTGACATGATAGAACTGCAACTGTGATGTCCAAGCTGTCTTTCGGGGTCTGTATTCCTCCAGGAAGGTAACGACCCGCTCATAATAATGCCGCGGTGAGTAGATGGTATCCAAAACATGCTTATAGCCGCTGATGAGCGTTTTATAGTTCATCTTGGGAATGAAGTTAATGTAAAAGTCCATATTGTCCCCGGGCGTATCCTTTAGCAAGCGGTTTTCCTTCTTGAGACGCTGGTAAAGTCTTGTCCCACAGGGAGCATTGAGCAAGCCGACCATGGCCGTAACGATGCCAGTCTTTTGAATAAAGTCTATCTGGCTCCTGAATATGGAGATTGGGTCACTATCAAAGCCGAGGATAAAGCCTCCCTGTACCTCAAAGCCGTGGTTCTGAATCCTCTTCACTGAAGCAGTCAGGTCGCGATTTCTATTTTGTAGCTTATTACACTCGGCCAGACTGTCTTCATTTGGAGTCTCAATGCCAATAAAGACCCGGTTAAACCCGGCCTCAGCCATTAGTTCCATCAGCTCGTCGTCATCGGAAAGATTTATGGATGCTTCGGCGAAGAACGTGAAGGGGTACTTTTTGTCCTTCGACCATTCGATTATCGCTGGCAAGATCTCGTCCTTTAATTTCTTTCTATTGCTGATGAAATTGTCGTCGACAATAAATACGATGCCCCGCCAGCCGTGATGGTACAATGCTTCTAGCTCATCCACCATTTGCTGCTTACCCTTGGTTCTGGGTCTATGGCCGTTCAGCACGATAATTTCGCAAAAGTCGCAGTCAAAGGGGCACCCCCTAGAGTACTGAAGGTTCATCGCTAAGTAGTGCTTCATGTTTATAAGTGACCACAGCGGGATAGGAGTCTTGCTTATGTCTGGTCGCTCATCGGATGAGTAGATGCGCTGAGGGCACCCTTTGGCCAGGTCTGCCAAAAAGTGCGAGAGCGTGGCTTCAGCTTCACCAAGCACAAAGTGGTCTACTCCGTCAATCTTTTCGTGTCCATTAGTGAAAAGTGGACCCCCAGCAACCACCTTGGCGTTAAGCCTGTTACACCAGGCAACAACTTCCCTTGCCGAGTCCCTCTGCACTACCATAGAGCTGACAAAGACATAATCAGCCCATTTAATATCTTCGTCACTCAGTGCGCTTACATTTATATCCACCAGCCTTTTCTCCCACTCACCGGGAAGCATGGCGGCAACAGTTAATAGTCCCAGAGGCGGGGAAGAGGCCTTCTTAGATGCGAACTTCAACACGTGCCCAAAACTCCAGAAGGTATCAGGATATCGCGGGTAGACAAGAAGTATTTTCAAATTACCCCTCCCTAAATTCAAAACAGCAACCATATGGTCTAGCTCAGTATACCACTTGTCTAATAGCCGGTAAACAGTTAGCCTTCTCTAGCGTAACGACTTTGCCAAAGTCACATTGCGTCAATTGGTTAGCGTCAGGTCGAGTGCGGATTACTTTTTGAATGTAAGGAATACTGATATAATCCTTGTAGGTCTAAGGAAATGTTTACAGTTAACCTTGAGCTGAATGAACCTTCGCTTCTGGAAGCCTATGCTGAGATAATCGGTCTGCGGGTGGAAGTTCAGGAGAATAGTACTCAAGTGGTTGTCCACGATGTTGATGCCGCCGCCGCAGTCCATAAAGATTTCCGAGACCAGCTAAAATATGCCCGAATCTGGGGCTCAGGAAAGCACGACGGCGTAATGGCAAAAAGAGACCACATCCTCCAGGACGGCGATATAATAGAACTGCATATGTAACTGAGAGATTGAGCTGGTCAAGCCTTACAATCGGTGATAAGATGGGGACAAGCTAAAGTTGAGATACGTAAATGGCAGAATCTTGGGAAGACAAATGGAGAAGCATCAATAGTAAGTTCGACACCTGCATATCCGAGTGTATCACACACTACCGCTCCGATGATAAGTGTAAAGACAGTATTGAAGCCGTCATAGCTGATATTTGGAATTTGAAAGATTGGTTGGCTAATGACCCAACTACCAATGTGTCAATGCCCGAAATCCATGCGTTGTTGAACACGGGTGAGTTCTCCCACATCAGCGCCTGTGGGGACATAGAAACAAGGCAGAAACACTACCGCGTCAACAATCTACACCGCGAAAACACAAAGCTAATCTTGGTAGACAAGCATAATCATCCAAGTGGCTATCCAGTTATCTTTAGCGTTGTTCGCAAGTATAAGGAGAGTAGTTCGAAAGACATTTATGAAGATGCCTCCGAGTTAGCAAAAAGAGCTATTGAGCAATGGAAGAAATTCCTTACAAAAAGAGGGCTGCTCTAATGAGTGAGGAACTAATCGCTCACTGTGAATCCAACCCCTGTGTATGAACCCCAGCCCGCATGCCATAGTCATATCAGGGGGTGATGGGAATTAAACATACAGCTCAATTGTGCACTCCTACAGCAGAAACTTATTAATCGCCGCTGCCAGAGAGAAACCATCATACGATTTCTACAAGCTCGATTTCAAAAGTCAGGTCTTCCCCAGCCAAGGGAGGGTTAGCATCTATAGTTATCATTGTTTCGGAGACCTCAACGATCGTTACTACGATGATTTCACCATCCTCTCGCATCATTTGAAGTTGTTGGCCGACCATCGGGTCAGAGCCCTCCGGAAGTCGTTCTCGCTCCATAACCATTATCAGGTCATCACGGCGTGGGCCGTAGGCTTCCTCCGCTGGAATAGTTACTGCTTTCGACTCACCTACTTTCATGCCTATGACTGCCTGTTCAAACCCTGGAATCACCTGCCCTTCGCCCAAAGTAAACTCAAATGGGTCACGCTCAATAGACGTATCGAACACTGTGCCGTCTTCTAATGTGCCTGTGTAGTGAACCCTAACGACGTCACCATCCTTTGCCTTTACTGTACTATTTTCCCCACTACATCCAGTGATTACGACTATACTGATGAGACACAGGATAACTGGTAAAACTAACATTCGCTTATATTTCTGTTGTCGAAGAATCAAGATTTACCTCCTGATGTTTATTTAAATACTACTATTCTTAATTTCCTGATAGCTTTTCTTACTTTACAGCAGAAACTTATTAATCGCCACTGCCAGACCGCTCTGGGTAATATCAAGGGTCACATGGTCAGCAACCGCCTTGACCTCATCCGGGGCATTGCCCATAGCAACCGCCAGACCAGCCGTGGAAAGCAGGGATATATCATTAATTCCATCACCTATGGCTATAACCTCACTTATGGATATTCCTAAATGTGAAGCCAGGATTTCCACGGCTTTGCCTTTAGATACCCCAGAAGCAACTATATTGATAAAGTCAACGCCAGAGTAAGCTGGTGTCCTTGCCCAGGAGAAGTGGCAACTACTATTAAAATGTAAGTAGAAATTCCTAGCCTTATCCTTCTCTTCAGCCGAGACGGCTACCAGTCCTATCTTAATAATCCTCTCCTGACTCCAGAGTTTGGAAAAATCCACTATCACCGGCTCTATGCCAAAGAACTCACGATGGGCAATAGCCGACCACGTTTCTCGCCCAGCAAAATAATGAGTAGTCGAGTAAAGGTCGAGTTCCATATCATTCAAATGGGCAAACTCAATTGCCTCCCTTACTACGATTTGGCTTAGAGGTTGGACATAAATCTCCTCGCTGGTTCCGGTATTACTCACCACAGCCCCGTCAGAAAATATGTGATAGCCATCCAATGATAAATGGCTAATAATTCCCACACAGGCTTGAGCCACCCGCCCGGTAGACAAAGAAACCTGTATACCTGAACAGCAAGCTTTAGCCAAGGCATCTCTATCTTCAGCCGAAATAGTCCCTCCCTTACCTACCAGGGTGCCATCTATATCTACCACTAAAAGCTTATAGGGATTATTTATCAACTTCACTCCTTTAGGCACATTAAAAACCTTCCTTTTTATCTACTATTTACTTAACTGCAAGTAGGCACTGCAGAGGTTAACCCCCCTACCCTAATGGAAGTAGGTAGTTCTCCTGAACAACCAGAAACCAAATAAGCCGACTACCACTGCCCCCACGGCTATTAGAGTATATATCGCCCATTGGGGCAGGGCAAGGGGGAAGCCAACATGAAATGACGCCGGGGTTGACCACTCACTTTCATTGGAGGCACCATCTACCGCCTTAACCCTCCAGTAGTAGTGGGCCTCCTTTTTGGTTGACTCCAGCCTTTCCTCTTTGATGATGGTATATTCCGATTCGGTAAGACCCTCCTTCTCCAGTACTATAGAGCCCTCAGTTAAGTTCTTATCGGAGGCAATCTGGAGGGTATAGGTTACACCACTTGGGTCGCTAACGTCCTCCCAGTCAAAGTCTGCCTCTGACTTTACTCTACTATCTACTTCTGGTAGTAGTGGAACCGGTGCTGGTGGTGTCTCAGACTCCATAGTGAAGGTCTTTTGTACGATATTGGTGTCATCACTAACTGTTATAGTATGAGCTCCGCTAGTGCTTGCCGGGATATTGCAGATAGCTAAGAAAGCGCCACTAGCAGCAGTAGCTATAGCTACTCGAACACTGGCATATTTGATGGTTACTGCCCCGCTAAACCCAATACCACTGACGGTTATTTCAGTGCCGACATTGCCAGTCGTCTGGCTGAGGCTAACACTGACTAAGACCTCGAAGTCGACGGTAACTGTATTGACATTATCGCTAGCTACCACGGTATGGGTACCAGTGACAGAGGTAGGCACGGTAAATTTGTCGCTGAAGCTGCCAATAGCATCAGTAGTAGTGGTTTTAACCCGAGAACCGGCGAAGGTAATGGTCAGTGACTGGTTAGCCCCAAACCCGGTACCACTAATGGTGACCTCATCGCCAGCATAGCCTGCCGTCTGGCTGAGGCTAACACCAGTGATAACTAAGACGTCGAAGTCGGCGGTAGCTGTATTGGCATCATCGCTAGCTACTACGGTATAGGTGCCAGTGGCAAGAGGGGGCACGGTAAATTTGTCGCTAAAGCTGCCAGTCGCATCAGTAGTAGTGATTTTAACCTGAGAACCGACAAAGGTAATGGTCAACGACTGGTTAGTCCCAAACCCGGTACCACTAACGGTGACCTCATCGCCAGCATAGCCTGCCGTCTGGCTGAGGCTAACATCAGTAATGACAGTGAAGCCAGCATTAGCTGTACTAACGTCGCCACTGGCGGTTACAGTGTGAGCCCCAACAGTGCTTGCCGGGACATTGAAGGTAGCTGAGAAAGCGCCAGTAGCAGCAGTAGGTGTAGCCGCTTGAACACCGTCATATTTGATAGTCACTGTCCCGGTAAACCCAGTGCCAGTGACGGTTAGTTCGGTGCCAACATTGCCAGTGGGCGGGTTAAGACTGATGTTTGCAACAAGCAGGGTGAAGTCCACCTCATCTGTATTACCATCTTTATCTTTAGCCTCAACATTATAGGTGCCTGGGTCTAATGCCGGTACACTAAAAGTAACAGTGAAACTGCCGTATCTACTAGTCTCATCTTCCGCTACCTCATTGCCGTCAAAATAGACGATAACATCACTCCTATCTCCAAAGCTGGTACCAGTGACGGTTACCTCAGTGCCTAATCGACCTTCGGCGGGGTCAATGGTAAGTTGTTCCTCTACAGTAAATTCAGCCTCAGCTTCAAGTCCAGAGTCATCACCGGTAACAGTTATGGTATGGTCACCAGCAGTGCTCGGAGGAATAATGATTACGGTGTCTTCAAATTCACCATAACCATCGGTTCTGTCATCACCACTTTGTATATCCACCTCATCACCATCGTATTCTACTACGATGTTTTCCCCACCAACGAAGCGCTCACCGCTAATCTTAACCTCAGTACCTATCGGACCCTCTTCTGGTTCAATTGTAATCTTAGCACTGATTAAGGCGAAGTAAGCCACGGCTGCCACCAGTGAAGTATTCAAATCAATAGCTTGAATTTGATAAGTGCCTGCAGCTACTTTGGGTACAGTGAAAGTGGCGGAGAACGTACCCCCTGAGGAAACTGTTCCATAGGCTCTAGGTATCCCGGTAAACTCAATGCGTATATAGTGACCAGGGGTAAATCCCGACCCAGACACAGTAACCGTGGTACCTACAGTTCCAAAGGTTGGAGTGCAGCTTAAAGTCTGTGCCAGTACCGGGGTGATTGGTATGGCTACTACCAGCAGAGCAAAGATGACGGCTAAAGTTAATATGCCTAATATCTTGCTGTGTTTCGTAATCCTTGTCTCCTTCATTCCTCCCTACAAAGAGAGGAAAATTTCTATAAGGTACTTGGGTAACAAATTGACGTATTGTTGGACCAGATAAAAAGGTCCAATTTTTCTGAAAACTACTCTACCCTTGTTTAAGTGTCTCCTGGCTTGTTTGTTTTTCTCCCTGAGTTTGCAGATAACCACGAAGGGTTATGGCATTCCTCACCGCAAAGGCTTCAGCATCATTATTAAAATAGATATATACCGCTTTCAGGTCAGAGGCTAAATCAGCCAGCCTCTTTGCCCACTCAGCCAGTTCTTCGTTAGAGTAACAACTCCCGTAAAGCCAGGTACTACCATGAAACCGCATATAGGCAAAATCGGCTGTTGCTATCAATGGGCAACTAACAGAAGGCATATCAAAGGCACAAAAGCCTATATTATACTTATGTAAAGTTTCGAAAACCTTCTCGTCAAACCAGGACTCGTGCCGGAATTCAAATACATGCTTTATTCCAGGGGGTAAACCAGACAGAAACGACTCCAGCACTTCATCATTACGATGCATATTAGGTGGAAGCTGGTATAGAAGCGGACCCAGCTTCTCCCCTAGAATTTTAGCCCTAGACATGAATGTCTCCACTGCCTCCTGGGTATTTTTTAGTCGCTTAATATGGGTGATAAAGCGGCTTACCTTTAGGGCAAAGGCGAAATTGGCTGGTGAAGAATCACGCCAATTAGCAAAAGCAGCCTCTGAGGGCAGCCGGTAAAAACTATTATTAAGTTCAACCGTAGCGAAATGGGTGGCATAAAACTCAAGCCACTTCGCCTTAGGTAACTTCTCAGGGTAAAACCTATCCCGCCAGTGGTCATAATGCCAGCCTGATGTGCCAATATAATAGTGTAACAACACTAACCCCCCTGCCCATATAAGTCAGCCCTTCTGACACCTAATTCTAGCATCACTAATGATAAATTTCCAAGCCAATGTTTTGACTGGAAAAAGACAATCCGCACTATGAGCTAGTTCAGATAGATAGGTGACACTTCAAAGTATAAGGTGTCCTCTATTGTAAGTTGGCATGATTATAAATTGGGAACATGCCCTAGTAGTCCTTTATGTCATTGCGAGGCACAAAGTGCTGAGGCAATCTCTAGGATGGGATTGCCACGCCTTCGGCTCGCAATGACAAGGGGGATGATGTGTCACTAATCATATGAACGAGTACGCACTATTGCACTTAGAAGACGATTATGATATACTTTTAGTAGAAGGGTAAGTGGGTTTAATTCCCACCTTTTTTATTGGTGGACAATTACAGAATCGGAGGGTTTTAATCCGAGATGAAAAGCGATTTCATGCTCGCAATTACTCAACTCTCGGCTGAGAAGAGCCTGCCTAAGGAGGTAGTTATTAAAGCCGTAGAGACGGCTCTGGTATCAGCTTACAGGAAGGATAATTTTGCTCCTAACCAGAAGATTTCGGTTAAGATTGATCCTGCTACCGGTGGGGTCAAGGTATGGGCAGAAAAGACTGTAGTTGAGGCACCTTCTGATGTTCGCCGTGAAATATCATTGGATGAGGCACGCCAAGTCAAGCAAGATGTTCAGCTTGACGACACTATTGAGATAGAAGCTACCCCACGTAATGCTGGACGTATTGCTGCTCAAACGGCAAAACAGGTTATTCTACAGCGTCTTCATGAGGCAGAGCATAACGCCATATTTGAAGAATATGCTGATAAAGAAGGCGACATTGTCACTGGAGTAGTGCAGCATATTGAGCCTAACCAGGTCTTTATCAATTTGGGTAGAACTGAAGCGGTGTTGCCTGCGGCTGAGCAAATGCACACTGAGAGGTATCGGGTAGGTCAACGGCTTAAGGTTTACCTTTTGGAGGTAGCTCGGACCGGCAGAGGTCCTCGGGTGATAGTATCACGTTCTCACCCAAATTTGCTGCGTCGCCTCTTTGAACTGGAGGTTCCTGAGGTCCTTAACGGGGCTGTGGAACTAAAATCGATTGCCCGTGAAGCTGGCCACCGAAGCAAGGTGGCCGTAGCTGCCCGTCAGGAGGGCATTGACCCGGTTGGTTGCTGCGTTGGTCTGCGTGGTATCAGGATACAAAATATTGTGAGTGAGTTAAACAGTGAAAAGCTAGATGTCGTTATGTGGCATCCAGATGCCTCTGCCTTTATTACTAATGCTCTTAGCCCGGCTCAGGTATTAAGTAGTGAGCTGAATGACGAGGAGGGTATAGCCACCGTGGTTGTCCCTGATAAACAACTTTCGTTAGCTATTGGTAAAGAGGGGCAGAATGCCAGACTTGCCGCTAGACTTACCGGGTGGCGAATTGACATTAAGAGTGCCTCAGTGGCTGAAGCAGAAAGGGTGGCCAAAGCTAAACTTTTAACCGAGGCAGAGCCTCAGGATATGATTGAGCCAGGAGCTGAACCAGCAGCTGAGCCACTTGGTGAGCTGGCTGAGTCTTTACCGGCTACCGAGACCACATTTATTCCTCCACAGGTCCCCTTTGAGCCACAAGAAACAATAGCGGAAAAAACCGAAATTCGCTTTGCCGAGGATATCCTGGTGCCAGCAGCGCCTAAGCCCGAAGCTAAACCAGGTAAAAAGAAGAAGAAGCGAACCTGGGATAAGGGGAAGGCTGAGGATGGTATCAAACTTAGGAAGCGGCACATAGAGTCAGAAATTTTTGTAGATGATGAGGAGTATTAGCCAGGCCGTTGTTCCTGTTAATAAGCATGTACCACAACGTACTTGTGTGACTTGTCGTAAGGTAAAACCTAAGCGGGAATTAATCCGCTTGGTGCGTATTTCTGACGGAGGTATCGAGGTTGATGCCAGTGGGAAGAAGGCAGGGCGTGGCGCCTACTTATGTCGAGTACAGGAGTGTTGGGAGATTGGGCTGAAGGGAGGTCGACTGGAGCATGCCTTACGGACTACCCTTACCCAGGAGAACCGAGAACGGCTTATTAGATATGGGAAGGAGCTGAAGGAGTTAAACAGTGGCAGAGGCAGGTAAACCGAGTGATGTTTTGGAGACCTCAGCTAAGGGGGTTAATGATAGTTCCTCACCACCCGAGGTGCACCCCATCGAGATTCCCCATTCCTTAAGTGTGAGGCACCTGGCTGACCTATTGCAGATTAGTGCTATAGATATTATCAAACAACTGATAAGAAATGGCATTATGGCTAATATTAATCAGGTCATTGATTATGAGACAGCAACAGCAGTGGCTACTGCCTTTGGTTATGAAGCACGCCTCAAACCTCAACCAGTTCAAAGGTCAGCCAGTGCTATTAGCGAGATTAAGCGGCGCCAGCAGTTACTAGGCGAGGAAGCAACTGGTCTACGGCTACGACCTCCTGTAGTTACTATTATGGGACATGTTGATCACGGTAAGACCAGGTTGCTTGATGCTATTCGGCAAACCAATGTCATGGCCACTGAAGTTGGAGGCATTACTCAGCATATTGGTGCCTATCAAGTGGAGGTTAATGGGGGAAAGATTACCTTCTTAGACACCCCGGGGCATGAAGCCTTTACTGCAATGCGGGCTCGTGGAGCCCAGGTAACCGACGTTACTATTCTAGTAGTGGCTGCTGATGATGGGATAATGCCACAAACTTTAGAAGCCATAGACCATGCCCGGGCGGCTGGAGTACCTATCGTAGTGGCTATCAATAAAATTGATAAACCCAATGCTAACCCTGAGCAGGTTAAACAGCAGCTAGCTGATGCCGGTTTGTTAATTGAGGAGTGGGGAGGCGATATAGTATGTGTTTCAATTTCGGCTAAAGAGAAGATAGGCATCTCTGAGCTACTGGAAAACCTGCTGGTGGTGGCTGAGATGGAGAACCTTAGGGCGAACCCAGCTCAACCGGCAACAGGAGTAGTTATTGAAGCTGAACTGGACAAAACCAAGGGACCATTAGCTACAGTGCTAGTTCATAATGGCACCCTAAGGCTTAGCGATACTATAGTAGTTGGTACTACCTGGGGCAGAGTAAAGGCTATGTTTAATGATATGGGTAAACGGGTAAGAAAGGCTGAACCAGCTACTCCGGCTAAACTCCTTGGCTTAAATAGTGTGCCCCAGGTGGGGGATATGGTAACTGCCGTGGCTGGTGAACGCCAGGCTCGAGATTTAATCCAAAAGCACCAACTGGAAATGAAACAAGAGCCTTCGCTACAGTCTAAATCAGTAAGTCTTATTAATCTCTTCGACCAAATAACTGCCGGCCGAGTAAAAGAGCTTAATATTATTCTCAGGACTGATGTTCAAGGTAGTATTGAACCGATAAGAAATTCTTTGGAACAGCTAGGAACAGAGGAAGTTGGAGTCAGGATTATCCATAGTGGTAGTGGCAATATTACTGAGAGCGATGTTATGTTAGCCACAGCTTCTAAAGGACTCATTATTGGTTTTAGCACTGGCTGTGAGCCAGGAGCTAAAAGATTGGCTGATGTGGACGGCATAGACATCCGCTTCTATGATGTGATATATGATCTGCTGGATGATGTAGGCAAGGCACTTAAAGGTATGCTGGAGCCTACTTATACCGAGGTTATCGATGGGCATGCTGAAGTGCGAGCTGTCTTTTCTAGTGGGAAAAAGGAAAGAGTAGCCGGCGTCTATGTTACCGACGGTAAGATAAATCGGGATGCCTTAGTTAGAGTGCAGCGTCAAGAGCAAGTAGTGTGTGAATCTATAGTTAGCAGCCTGAGACGCTTTAAGGCTGACGTTAAAGAGGTAGCTTCCGGCTATGAGTGTGGGGTAGGCGTTAAAGACTTTAACGACTTTCAAGTTGGTGACATGCTGGAATTTTTTAGAAGGGAGAAGAGCGGTTAATTATGCCACACCGTATTGAGCGAGTGAACAATCTCATTCGCCAGGAAATTTGTGAATTGCTTCAGCGCCAAGTCAAAGACCCCCGACTTGGCAATTTTGTTACTATAACTGAAGTCTCCACTTCCGCTGACCTAAAACATGCCAAGATATTTGTAAGTTGTATTGGTAACGAAGTAGAAAAGAAGGAGATACTAAGCATACTAGCTGGTGCCTCAGGTTTCTTCCGCAAGGAGCTGGCTAAACGAACAAGATTACGATATATTCCTGAACTAAGCTTTCGCTGGGATGATTCTATTGAGCGGGGAGCTCACCTCCAAGAGCTAATTGACAAGATTACTAGATAGCACCTTGACTGGCGCAGAGGTAAAAGTGTGGATGGGATACTAAATATTAATAAGCCCTGGGGTAAGACCTCTTTTAGTATCGTAGCTTTGGTGAAGCGGCTGAGTGGGGAACGGCGCGTCGGGCATGCTGGCACCCTTGACCCAACAGCCACAGGGGTTTTACCGGTTTGCCTTGGTCAGGGAACACGCATTATTGAGTTTTTGGTGGATGCTACCAAGACCTATCGGGCTCAAATTGAATTGGGGGTGGCTACAGATACCTATGATGCCAGTGGCAAAACTATACAAAGAGGGGACATTTCCGAAATTAATCAAGAACAAATGGAATCGGCGCTTGCTTCCTTCTGCGGTTTTATACAACAGACTCCCCCAATGTATAGTGCCGTGAAGTATCATGGTAAGCCACTATATGAATGGGCTCGGGCTGGCATTACAGTTGAGAGAAGCAGCCGGCTGACCAAAATCCATCACCTGGAGCTCACTGACTGGCAACCACCCTTGGTCACTATAGAAGTAGTATGTGGTAAGGGGACCTATATCCGCTCACTAGCTCATGATTTAGGGCAGGTCCTGGGTTGTGGCGCTAATTTGAAGAGCCTAATCCGCTTAAGGTGTGGTCTTTTTGATATAAAGGACGCCATTTCAGTGTCCCAACTTGAGGATGCCTTTCGCTGCGGCTATTGGCAACAATTTGTCTATCCCATAGATGTTGTGCTTTCACATTGGACAGCTTTGGTGGTTAGTGATGATGACTCTCAAGCCATAAAGAACGGGCGTCCCCTTGTCCTAGAGGAAACTGACAGCGTTAATGGGCACTCTCCAGACTGGTCTTCTCTTGATAATCGCTGCCGTGTCTATACCACCGATGGCTGCTTCTTAGGTGTACTACGCTTCAATTCGGAAACAGGTCAGTGGCAACCTGAGAAGGTTTTTCTATAGCTGATAGGCAACCGGACTCCAGTTTTATTTAATATGCCCTACTGCCTGCTCTTTGCCTTTATCCTGGGCTTCTCCCGTATAACCTTTTTGAAATGCTTTATCGCCCTGCCCGACTTAAATCTGTTTAGATTAATAAAGCCCTTGGTTCGGTCCATAGCAAATACCTAAATCCATTATATAACAAATCAACTAAAAGATGAAGCATCAACAATCCCCGCTATCTGGAGAAGCCTCTTGGTATCGTCATGCAGTTCGTCCCATATCTGAGGAATTCGCTTCTTCTCCACCCATATAGCTTCGCCAATATCACTTCCTACCTCAAGTTTGCCGCCGACCAGCCTTGCCAGATAATCAATGTAAATGACATGAAGAGATACCTTATCATTTGACCTAACAATTCTATCAAAGGGATATAGTGGTGTAACTAAATCTATTTCAAGCTGAGTCTCCTCTCTCACCTCCCTTTTAATTCCTGCTTCTATTGTCTCCCCTAATTCCAACCCTCCACCAGGGCATATCCACTTTCCCTGCCAGAATCCGCCCCTCTGCGGAGTATGCCTTACTAAAAGTATCCTGCCAGCTCCATCATCAATTACCGCCCCTACCCCAATCATTATTGAATGCTCTGCCATCACAACTTGCTCCTTTACTCGCCGAATAAACCGGCTACGCTTCTATCTAATAACCCCTTATCCCCCTGATAAACGGCATCATAATTATAGGCGAAATGCCGAACTTAATAAAAATCGATTAATATCACCAAGTAGACACCGACCAGCCTACTTACAACGATAGAATATTATAATCTCAATACAATCACCTTGACCACATCAATAGACTGAGCTGAGCAGGCTACTTGACGAAACCCCAGCCTTAGTTGTAGTATTGGAGGGAGTAATAAAGGAAACTAAGGCAATACTCAAGATAGAAAAATACTTTCAAGAATGCGAGTTATCGCTGGCAAAGCTAAGGGAAGCCGACTTAAAGTACCAAAGGGAACTATTGTTCGTCCAGCAACAGATTTAGTACGGGGAGCGATTTTTTCCATCCTGGAAAGTACCACCAGCGATTGGGCATTGATACTTGATTTATTTGCCGGTAGCGGTGCCTTGGGTATTGAGGCTCTAAGCCGGGGTGCTAGTTGGGTCGATTTTGTTGACCATGAGCCCCGATGTTGTGATATAATTAGGCAGAATTTAGAAAGAACAAAACTAGCAGCACAGACTCACATTTATTGTTGTAGTGTAGCTAAAGCGCTCTCCTTCTTGGATAAGGAGTATGATATTATATTAATGGACCCACCTTATTCTAACTCATCTATCGGTGACTTTGTGACACAACTGGCAACCTCTAAATTGGTTGGGGCAAACTCAATTGTAGTGGTGACGCACTCCCCCCATCTCTCCCTAAACTCAGCCTATGCCCCATTAAATCTCGTTAAAGAGCGCCGTCACGGTGATAGTTGTATTGCATTATACCAAAAGGAGGACAAGCCTTGACTGTTGCTATCTACCCGGGCAGCTTTGACCCGATAACCAATGGACATCTGGATATTGCTACCAGAGCAGCTAAGCTTTTTGAAAGGCTAACTATTGGCGTCTACGCTACGCCGAACAAGCCTCTTTTATTCTCCACTGAGGAAAGAGTAGAGTTGATAAGCAAAGCAATAGTTAATCTACCCAATGTTGATGTAGAACCATTCAACGGACTCACTGTTGACTTTGCCCGGAAGGCAAAAGCCCAGGTGATAGTGCGGGGATTGAGAATCGGTGCCGACTTTGAGAGGGAATTCGAGATGGCGATGATGAACAAAAATCTGTCCCCTGAACTGGAGCTGGTCTGTTTGATGTCAAACAGTAAATACCAATTCCTTAGCTCCAGTTTACTTAAAGAGGTAGCTTCCTTAGGCGGTAATATCTACGACCTTGTCCCCAAACATGTGGCTGAAGCCCTGATAAAGAAGGCTCAAAACGAAATGTAAACTCGTTATCCCCAAAAAGGGGCAACCCTTGCTTCAAAATGAAGAGTATCGTAAAATAATGCGAGGAGGTAAAACGTATGGCATACAAAATTACGGATGATTGTATTAGTTGTGGTGCCTGTGAACCTGAGTGCCTAAACAATGCAATCAGTGAGGGGGAGACAATCTACGTGATTGACCCCGATAAGTGCACCGAGTGTGTAGGTAACTACGACTCAGCGAAGTGTGTTGAAATCTGCCCGGTAGATTGCTGTGTACCTGACCCAGACCATGTGGAAAGTCAGGAGCAACTATTGGAAAAATGGAAGGGACTGCACCCGGGGGAAACACCAGCAGCTACTTAAAGCTATCCAGCCTAAATTAGAAGTAATTATTATTAAATAGAGATAATTAAATATAGGACTCGGGCGTTACTATTACTGTACCTATATGGAGGAGGCTTTTTCTTACAAAACTAGATGCTGAGAGGCGTTTCAGGTCAGTAGGAATGGTATGAACTCTCCCCGAAAAAAGAGCGTACTGCATCAAACTCATCCGGGAGCAGGGTCAGCACCAGAGGGAAGTAGTTTAATAATACATTGGCCAGAATTGATTCAGCAATAACTCCCTCTATACCAAAATATTTAACCCAAATAGCTAAAAGAGCACCACAGAATATAGCTCCCAGCACTAAACCGAAGATAGCACCACCAAGACGATTGACCCAGTCCAGCAGTACTAACGATACAGCCCATTTCAATAGCCGAGCAAGCACACTGGCAATTATTAATACCCCGATTAGTATGATGGCAAAGGCAGCAATTTTAGCTATAGTAGCTGAAGGAATAAAAGTTAGCAGCTCAGAAAATGGAACATAGTAACGTCCAGCCAGTATTACACCAACTATTAAGCCAGCCAGGGACAAAACAGTTTTAATAAGTCCAGTTCGCAGGCCAAGGACAGCGGCAACAACCACGATTATTATAATAACTCCATCAAGCCAGTTCATAGAATTTGCCTGCCAACCTTATTTCTTTTATCCCTTTCCCCTTCAAAAGATAGCGGGAGCTTGCATCATCCGTAGTGTAGAGCATCGATAGGATTTAGTCTAGCTGCTCTCATTGCTGGATATATACCAGAGGCAAGTCCAATGAAAACCGATACCGAGATAGCCAGAATTACAATATCGGGCGAGACCACAGATGGAATCAATTGCCCACCAATTTGTATGCGAGAAACCAAGTATGATAAGGCCCAGCCAATAATTATACCTATACCTCCACCGACCAAGCTGAGTGTCAATGCTTCTAATAAGAATTGAGTCAAAATATCCCTCCGTTTAGCCCCTACCGCCTTACGAATGCCTATCTCTCTGGTACGCTCAGTTACCGAGACCAGCATAATGTTCATAATACCGATGCCCCCGACAAGCAGTGAGATGCCAGCAATAGCTCCCAAGAATATGGAGAATACCCCGGTTACCTGCTCTAGCATGCCAACTATCTGCTCCTGACTAATAATAGTAAAATCATTCTCATCATCCTCGGCTAGCCGATGGCGCTTCCTCAATACGTCTTCAATCTCCACCATTGCCCCGTCTATTGCCTCGGCAGTGGATACCTGAACCCCAATTGATTGAACGACATCTTCACCCGTAGCAGTACGCTGAGTAAATAACCTGGTCTGAAAGGTAGTTATTGGCGTCACAACCATATCATCCATGCTAACCCCCATTATCTGCCCACCCTTAGCCTCCAAGACTCCAATGACAGTAAACCGTTTCCCCTTAATTTTAACCTTCTGCCCGACAGGGTCATCTGCCCCAAACAGGTTTTCAGCCACATCACTCCCTAATACCACCACCATATCCCTTAAAGCTACATTCCTGTCGGAAATAAATTGCCCTGAGGCTGCAGGGTAATTTGAGACTTGTTGATACTCGGGGGTAGCACCATTTATTATGGTAACTACACTCTCATCACCAGCAGTTACCTCAGCGTAGTTTTCGGATGTTGGAGCTACTGCCACCACCGAGTGGACACGGTCGGCTAAAGCCTCAGCATCATCCATACTAAGAGTAGGACTAGCCGAGGCTAATCCAGCCATCCCTCCCACGCCACCAGTACTAGACAGCACATAAATTACATTGGTGCCCATCTGCTCAAAGGTCGAGGTAATTTGCGCCTGGGCTCCCCTTCCCACCGACATCAGAGCTATTACCGCTCCAACCCCGATTATAATACCCAGCATGGTTAATGCCGAGCGCAGCTTATTGGCAAATAGCGACCTTAGAGCAATATTGATAGACTCGATAAACCTCACTGGCTAATAATCCTCCCGTCCTCGAGGCGAATGGCACGCTGGGTCTGAGAGGCTATATCTGCCTCGTGGGTGACTATAACTACAGTAATACCCTCCTGATTAAGCTGACGAAACATAGAAATAATCTCGGCAGTAGAGACGGTATCAAGGTTACCGGTAGGCTCATCAGCCAGGATAAGGGTAGGATTGTTGACCAACGCCCGGGCTACGGCTACCCGTTGCTGCTCGCCACCCGATAACTCAGTAGGCTTATGATTAGCCCTTGCTCCCAAGCCTACCCGCTCCAGTGCCTCCATAGCTCGCTGGCGCTTCTGCCGACTACCACCATAGATGAGAGGCAGCTCAACATTTGATAAGGCACTGGCACGGGATAAAAGGTTGAAGTCTTGAAAGACGAAGCCAAATTTCCGATTCCTCATCTCAGCTAGCTTATTATCACTAAGTCGACTGACATCAGCCCCGTCAAAGAGGTATCTACCCGAGGTGGGTCTATCCAAGCAGCTTATTACATTTAGCAGGGTGGACTTGCCTGAACCCGAGGCTCCAACAATAGAAACCATCTCCCCCTGTTTAATGGATAGGGTTATCCCTCTAAGGGCATAGACCTCCACTTCACCCATTCGGTAAACCTTGGTAATGTTTTCTAGTTCAATCATACCCTTAAGCCCGTTAAGAGCTATCCACCAAAGGGGAATCCCCCTGGACCGGATGGTGTTGTCGTGGCTCGAACCACTATCACTACTGTTTCACCCTCATCAAGGCCGCTAATAATCTCGGTCTGATAACCGTCACTTATACCGGTGACTACCGGTCTTTCCTGAATTTGGTCATCTACTATAGCCTCAACTACTTGCCTGCCCTGTATATCCTGCTTGACAGCCCGGCTGGGTACCAGCAACACATTGCTTCGTTCATCGATAATAATATCAGCAGTGGCACTCATACCAGCCTTAAGCCTACCCCCTTCTGGAACATCAAAGCCAATGGTAACATCATACAGTACCACACCAGATTCCACAGTAGGCAACGGACAAATATAGGTAACCTTGCCCTCAAGCGGGAGAGCCGGCAGTGCGTCTAGCTCAATAACGGCTCCTTGATTCAGCTCTACGCCAGGTATATCTATTTCATCCACGCCTACCTCTAGTTCCATAGTGGTGGGGTCAATTAGCTCAATAATAATCTTGGTAGCATAGTCCATTGAG
Organism: uncultured Dehalococcoidales bacterium; assembly: GCA_964521325.1. Taxonomy (GTDB): domain Bacteria; phylum Chloroflexota; class Dehalococcoidia; order Dehalococcoidales; family CAZFRL01; genus CAZFRL01. The sequence continues at coordinate 43,138 of CAZFRL010000005.1, forward strand.
GACAGTACATCCCCCTCCTCGACATTCACCCTAGCGACAACGCCGTCAAAGGGGGCAAGTATTACTACCTTTTCCAGTTCATCACTAGCTCTATCTAGGTCGTCCTTGGCTATATCCAGGTTAATTTTTGCTTTATCCAAGTTATTCTTAGCTGTATCCAGGGTATCTTTAAGTTTATCCAGGTTATTCTTAGCTGTGTCTAAAGCTAACTGGGCTTTATCCGCCTGTTCCTGGGCCGCTTTTAATGTCCAATAGTCTTTCATGGGGACAATTCCGGAGCCAAATACGTCTTCCCCATATCCTCGAGCCAGATTCGCTCTGGCTTCCACCAAATTGTCCTGGGCTTGCTCCAGTTGGTGCCATACATCCCAGTATTGCTGCCAACTGTATTGCTCCCTACTTAGTCCTAACTCCTGCATCACTTCCAGAGCCTCGTTTACTTCCCGCTGGGCATCTTCAATAGCTGCTATGGACATAGGAACATCGAAGACCCAGGTACGATAGTCATAAGGATAGGTTATCTTTCTATAGTTATCTTTAGCCTGTTCCAAATCAATTTCGGCTGATTTAACGGCTAATTCTCCTGTTTTCATCCCTGTTTCGGCTGTTTGCACCCCTGTTTCTGCTGCTTGCACTGCTAGCTCTGCTGTTTGCACTGCTCGCTCCGATGTCTTTACTGCTTGTTCCAGGGTAACGGAATCCAGCTTGGCTAGTACCTCACCCTCAGTGACCCTGTCACCCTGTTCAACATTTACTTGGGCAATTGTGCCACTACTGCTGAAGGTCATCCTTCTATACCGGGGCAAAGATAGACTGCCGGTGGCAGTAACACTTACCACCATATCACCCCGCACCACTTCAACTAACTGCTGGCTCGTTTCCTCTTCACCACCACCGAATGGACTACAAGCCATAATGCCGACTAAAGCCAAGCATAACAGTAAAACAGCTACTATTCGCCAATTTTTCATCTAATCAACCTCCTCTTTTCCGCCGGCTATTTTTGGTGACCGGCAATCCCTCACCAGCTTCTCAAATTCGGTCAACCGCTCACTCAGTGTGGACAATATCTGCTCGATGGCATCACCCTTGAGTAATAATAATCCCTGCCCCTGAGGGAGAGCGCAAACGAGGAGAGTATCTCCTGAGTTTATGTCTAATTCCTTACGAGCACTGGCTGGTATAACCACCTGTCCCCTGGGGCTAACAGTCATTGAACCAAAAACCTTGAACCTAGGCAAACTATCTTTGATATCCATAACGCCCCCCCATTCTTAATAGTAATGAGTAACTAACTATTCAGAATTATAATATTTTTACGAAAAATCTGTCAAGAGTCAGCAAGCAGAAAATGTAATACTAATTATCATAAAAGTAAAATAATCAGGTAGTAAATCAGTTGAAGTAGTATAATGGCTATCAGGGGGGTAAAATCGAACATGCCCACTCTGGGGATAATGCGGCGCAGGGGTGCCAGAAGCGGCTCGGTGATCCGGTACAGAATGATAGTCAGCTTGCTTGTCGGTCTTGGCTGAAACCAGGACAGAATAGCCCGAAATATGATAGCCAGGGTAAGTAACTCACACAGCACCCGGATAAGGGTAACTAAAAAAACCACAGTGCCTAACTCCCCAATCTTTTGGCTTTATTATAGGCAGCCATAACCGCCTGCATAAGTAAACCAGAAAACCCACCTTTTTCTAGCTGAAGGAGGGCCTCAGCAGTGGTGCCACCGGGTGAGGTAACCATTCTTCGCAGCTCCGCAGGCTCTTTATCCAACTTCTGAATAAGGTAACCTGAGCCTAACATTGTATGTAACACCAGCTTGTGGGCTACATCATGAGGAAGACCTATCTTTACTGCGGCATCAATTAGTGACTCCATGAAAAGGAAGAAATAAGCCGGCCCGCTACCACTCACCGCGGTAGCCATATCAATATACTTTTCATCTCCAACATAAATCTCCTCACCCATAGCACCAAGTATAGAGCCTGCCCACTCTTTTTGTTCTACGGTTACCTGAGCAGTAGCTGTCCACACGCTTATCCCTTCACCAATCTGGGCTGGGGTATTAGGCATAGCCCGGACTATCGAGCTATGGTCTAGTCCATGACACAGGGTTTCAATTGTTACTCCGGCAATGATAGATAACACCAGTTGAGTCGGCTTAAGCTGCCCACTAAGCTCAGCCATAACCCCGGCTAGATTCTGGGGTTTAATAGCCAGAACCACTACATCACTGTTCTCAACGGCTAGCCGATTACTATCCATCACTGCCACATCGTATTTATGTTTGAGATAGTTACGGCGAGCCTCATCAATATCACTAACCGAAATAGCCTGTGGCGTGCTCAGCCCTTTGTCCAAAACAGCCGACAATATTGCCTCCCCCATATTTCCCCCGCCAATAAATGCTATCTTCATACTGCTCTCCTTACGCTTACCGTACCACCAGATTTACCAGCCTCCCCGGAACATACACTATATTGATAATCTCCTTGCCCTCCAGATACGCCTTCACCCGCTGCCTCTCCAGTACAAGCTGCCTGGCTTCAGTCTCGGTGATGGATACTGGGACAATAATCCGGTCACGCAACTTGCCATTAACCTGAACCACCAGGGTAACCTCTTCAT
>CAZFRL010000006.1:0-45659 GCA_964521325.1 uncultured Dehalococcoidales bacterium
TTGCTCATCTTTTGACTGCCATCGGTGCCAATGAGGAGGGGAGTCATAAAGCATTGCTGTGGGCGCTGCCCTGCCATGGATTGAAGCTCCCGACCAACCAGTAAATTAAACTTCTGGTCAATGCCACCAAACTCGACATCAGCCCGGATAGCTACCGAGTCGTAGGCCTGGAGCAACGGGTAAAGTAACTCAGTCAGGGCAATGGACCGCCCGGCATTATACCTGTTGCTGAAATCCTCCCGCGCCATCAACTGGGCTATAGTAAACTTACTGGTGAGTTGAATAACATCAGTGAGGGTAAACCGGCCAAACCACTCACTTTGCCACCTCACCTCTGTCCTTTGCTTATCAACCACCCTAAAGAATTGCTCCATATAGGTTTCGGCATTAGACTGAACCTGCTCAACGGATAGCATAGGTCGGGTGACAGAAGCACCACTCGGGTCACCAATCTGAGCTGTCCAATCGCCAACAATGAGCACAACCTGATGGCCTAACTCCTGAAACTGGCGTAACTTCCTCAGGGTTACCATATGACCCAGATGAATGTCAGGAAAACTGGGGTCGAAACCCTCCTTTAACCGTAGTTTTCTACCTGAGCGTAGTAGCTCCACCATCTCCTCTTCAACTATAACCTCAGCTACCCCTCGCTTGAGTAAACGACTAATATCCTGGTTAACCATATTTTCCACCTATTGACTCAATCCTGACACTGCTAAGCCCGTGAGCTTAATATAGCTCTGCCCTGTTTTACATCCTCTGCTATCTGCTTTACCAGTTCCTCTGCAGTGTCAAACTGTTTCTCACCACGAAGCCGCTCCACTACATCAACCATTAGTTCGTGCCCATACAGCTCATTAAGATAGTCGAGGACATAGACCTCCACCGTACGCTGGCTATTACCAAAAGTAGGGCGCTTACCAATATTGGTCACTGACTGGTAGCACCTATCATCAACATAGACCCGGGTAGCGTAAACGCCGTCAGCAGGGAGGGCTTGTTCCAGGGCTATATCCAGATTAGCCGTGGGAAAACCCAACCCTGTGCCTCGACCTGTCCCGGTGATAACCGGCGCACTCAGGCTGAAATAGCGACCTACCAGGCTGTGCACCTTACCCATATCGCCTTCAGCCAGAGCCTTCCTGATAGCTGTGCTACTCACTACCTCACCATTTATCATTACCGGGGGTATTACAGTTACTGAGAAGTTCATATCCTGGCCTAAGGCGTAAAGGGTATTAGCATCACCCTCCCTGTTACGACCCAGGGCAAAGTCGGGGCCAATTACCAGTCCCTGCATCCTAAGGTGCTTCTTTAACAAGCTCATGAACTGACCAGCACTAAGTTGAGCCAACTCACGGTTGAAAGATAAGGCGATGACAGCTTCAACCCCCTCATCCTTGAGAAGGTTGATTCTTTGGGCTAGACTATTTAAGAATGGTAACCCAGTTTGGGGTGATAGTATCTCCTGTGGATGCCGGCGAAAAGTTACTACTCCACTGAGCAAATCCCGCTCCCTGGCATCTTCCTTCAGCCGAGAAATCAAGTATTTATGACCAAGGTGGACACCATCAAAAACCCCGATGGTTAAGAGCATATCTTTCCTGGGCGATACCTGGGCTAACTCTTCCTCTATCGGCATAACTTTTTCCACCAAGCAACGTTATAATAAATAAAAGGGGGATTTTTAATAAAACCCCGTAATTATCGTAGCTGAAGTTGATTTAATATTATCATACGCCTATCTAAGCGTCAACTACACACAGGACAGCGGGGTTATGCTATACTTAGGCATGCTTTCAAAAGCGAGACAGAAGTTAGCCGAACAATTGTTTGATATAGGTGCCATCAAGTTTGGTGCGTTCAGGCTGAAATTACACGAAAAGAAACCGGATGCCCCACTTTCGCCTATCTACATAGACCTGCGGCTATTGAGGTCATTTCCCTCGGCCATGGATTTGGCGATAGAGGTATATATGGAATTAATAACAGGCTTAAAGTTTGACTTCCTTGCCGATGTCCCGACAGCCGCCACTCCGATCGCAGCCATACTCTCACATCGAATGAAGGTGCCTATGGTTTCTCCGAGAAAGGATGAAAAGGGGCACGGTATCACCGGGAAAATCAATGGTGTATTTGAAACCGGGCAAACCGCCCTGTTAATAGACGACCTGATAACGCAAGCCGAGAGCAAATTAGAAGCCATTAGCACCCTGGAGGCAAACGGCCTGGTGGTTAAAGATGTGGTCGTGCTGGTGGACCGCGAGCAGGGAGGGGCTGAGCAATTAGAAGCTGCGGGATACAAATCCTACTGTGCCTTCAAGCTCAGTGACCTCCTCCAATTTTACCGGCAAGCGGGCAAAATAGACCGAAGCCAGTACGAACGTACCATAGTCTACCTTGGGTCAAGCCCTAAATAAGCAGTTTATTTTTGACTGGCTGAGCTAGTTCAGATAGATAGGTGACACTTCAAAGTATAAGGTGTCCTCTATTGTAAGTTGGCATGATTATAAGCTGGGAACATATCCTAGTAGTCCTTTGTGTCATTGCGAGGCACAAAGTGCTGAAGCAATCTCTGGGATGGGATTGCCACGCCTTCGGCTCGCAATGACAAGAGGAAAGGTGATGTGTCACTAATCATATGAACGAGTACTGCCACTTGACAAATAAGTATTTTATGCTATAGTGTTTACATACCTTGACAGGTATGGTATTATAGTTTTTGAAAGGGGGTGATGCTATGGTGGAATCCCGCAAGGGAGAAGCGCTGATTAAACGCAACAATAGCTTCGAAGTGACCTTGTCTCTGTAAAAAAGAAAAGGGATATAAGGTTATATACCTTTGTTTATGGAGACAATAGTAATACCAATTAAGGAGGAAATTTTAAGGTCGATGAAAAAGAAAATATCTAGAATATTAGGGGTTGGCCTGACCGTTGCCCTGCTTGTTGGCCTGATAGTGGCCGCAGTTCCAGTGGCAGCCCAGGCACCGGTACCGACTGTACCCAATGCATGGGTAGTGGTACCCGGGCCGCTTGGCATACCCACCACCGTGATAGCGGCTGACTGTAACAGGATCGCCATTGGCAACGACGGCACCACCATGTATGTCGTCGACAACCAGCCCGTTGCTGAGGTCGTCTGGAAGTCAATTAATGGCGGCCTGACCTGGACAGCGGTAACCCCACCTGTAGCAACCGGTCCTTTTTTGGACATAGCCGTAGCTCCGGATAACCCCGGTATAGTTGCTGTAGTCGACAGTGGGACCGCAGCTGGCGATGTCTATGTATCATCTAATGGTGGGGCTACCTGGGCACTGATGCCCAGTATCATAGGGGTAGCTGGCTATATGGGCGGCACCGTAATTCAGGACCTGCAAATATCAATGGCTGTACCGTGGGGCAGGGAATATATGGTGTGCACAGCTGACCTAACTAATGTCGCTGCTGACGGCAATGTCATGATTTACGGCAGCGGTCCCAGCCCGCTGGGTTGGGCTGACCAAGGAGCGGTCGCTGAGGACTACACTTCGTGTATGTTCACCCCGGGCTATTCCGGTTATGCCGTAATCACAGCCGTAGGTACTGACGCTGTGGTTCGACCTGGCGATGTTGTCCCTAATGGTGACACCTTCCTGCACATGAAAAATACCACTCTTCCCGGCTGGGATGCGGCTGCGGCCCAGGGCTTTACCGGCTGGCCGGTAGCCGTAGAGATTGCCACTCAAGATTCACCTGGCGCAGCGACAATCGTCGGTTCATCAATTGCCATACCTACTGATTATGACCCGTCAATACCTACTTCCCGGCGGGTTTATGTCGGCTTGGATGGCGGTGGTGCTACTAATGAGGATGCCTACCGGGTGGATAACCTCTCGGTATTCCGATTGAATGCCAACGCCGGCGGTGTTTTCCAAGTCGCCAGCATGGGCTACTCGGGCACCAGGGCTACCGGTTCACTGGTCGTCGGTGATGTGGCGACCACACAGGTATGGCGGTCAGATAACCCGATGTCGGCTCTGCCCACATGGATACCATCTACTACGCCGCCATCTTCTGGCTTGGTAAATCCATCGGGGGCTACACAGGTGGTTTTGGCACCTGACTTTAGCACCAGTGACATTATCTATGTTGGCACCAGCGGTACTCTTGCCAACGACAACAGCGCCTTCAATATAAGCCGCAATGGTGGACTTTCGTTCAGCCAGCTGAGCCTGATTGATACCGTAATCGCTGCTGGTATGGACATAACTCCGTCTCCTGAGGGCCATGTTCTGTACCTGGCTACCAGTGATGGTGTTGCGGCAGAAATAGACAGCCTGTGGAAGAGCACCAGCTCACCACTAGGTTCTCTCTGGGAGAGGGTCAACACTCTGCTTTGTGCCGCCGGTACATCCCTAATCCGGACAGACCCTGACTATGACACCACCCAAGCCCTTTACTGGGCTGAAATAGGTGGCGTCAATGCTATCCGCTATTCCAGTGACGGTGGCGATACCTTTGCCAACCGCTTCGCTCCGGCACTTATCGCTGACCTAGTGGTGGAGAGCGAGAGCGTGGTCTACATCGGCTCGGGCGCCAATGTCTTCAAGAGCCCTGTCACCGGCTGGTCTTGGACACCCCCGGTAAATGCCAGGGTTGGTAACATCAATATGCTTAATATTGCCGACAACGGCGATATTCTGGTTGGTGGAACCGGAATGGTCTCTATCTCTACCGACGGTGCTACCACCTTCGGCGAACTACCGGTACCCGTCCCTGGTGGCGGTGCCATTCACGTCGTGGCAGACAAGGACTACGACGACAATGACCTTATCTTCGCCGGCTCAGCAGTTGCTGGTGCGGGTATCAACCGCTGGACGGTCGGTACCAGCAATGCCTGGGAGCCAATTCGACTAGGAGCCGCTATAGGCGCCGGTGCTGGCACCCTGAGCGGTCTGGCGATGCGCGAGGACGTGCTCTACGGCAGTTGGAGTACTGCCGCTCTTGCTCCCAGTGGAGTTGAGCGCACACTGACCCCCGATGCCCCGAGCAGCGTAATAGCCCTGACCTTCAGGAACGTCCTGAATATCGGTGCTGCCGCCGCCAGATTTAACCTCGCGCCTCAAGCACTGAAGGTTTCCGGCACGGGCTCGGATTGCACCTTGTGGACGATTGATACCTTAACCGGAGCTATCCAGGCCTACAACGATGACATGGCTCTGAATACGGTTTCACCGACGGTATCAGCTGAGATTCCATGGAACCAGATTGTCGGCGGAAATGTGCCGTTCACCGTAACCTGGCCAGCGACTTCCAACGCCACTGAGTATACGGTGCAAATCGCACTTGACGAGATGTTCGCTCAGGTAGTAGCGGCCACTGTTCCATCAGGACCACCAGGCACCGGTCTTGGTTTCATGCCAACCGATCCGGCAGCTCCAGCCTGGATCGTAGGTCCAGGTGTCCTGGGCGGTGGCGTGGACTACTACATGAGGATGATGGTTGTACAGGAAATACCGGGTGATGGCAACTGGAGTAACTGGTCAGCGCCAGAGGAATTCTCCGTGGCGGCTGGTGAAATAGTGGTGACACCCTATGTGGGACCGCAACTGATGGCTCCACAACCTGGAGCCTCTGGCGTGTCGCTGAACCCCGGCTTTAGCTGGGCACGATGGGGCAATGCTACCGAGTACGAGTTCATCCTGGCCACCGACTCAGAGCTGACCAACGCCATAGAAGGCACACCGGTTTCTGTGAGCCGAACTTCGTGGCAGGTGCCGGCTGGTACCCTTGACTACTCCACCACCTACTTCTGGGGAGTCAAGGCAACCGCACCATCTGTGAGCCCACAGAACATCGGCAGCTTCACAACTATGGCTGAACCAGTAGAAGAAGTACCGCCGGAGATAATTGTGGAACAACCTGATATAACGGTGGAAGCACCTGATGTAACAGTGGAAGCACCACCGGCAGAACCAGGCATAACCCCAAGCTATCTCTGGGCGATAATCGCTATTGGTGCAGTTCTGGTCATTGTGGTGATTGTCCTGATAGTCAGAACCAGACGACAGGTCTAAAGTAAGTACCTGGTTTAGGCTTGATGGTTAATACCTGAGCCAGATATCCGAGAAGCCCCCCGAAATTCGGGGGGCTTCTCCTTTTTTACATGATGTTGACTTTCGGTCAGGGCAGGGGTAGAATTTTGCCAGATGGCAAAAGTAAAATTTGCTCTAGGGCTGATTTTACTTGTGAGTTTGTCCGACTTAATCTTGCCCACTGGCACAGTAATTGCCAGCCCTGACGAGGTTAAGTGGTCGAGGGTTAATACCCCCACTGAGGGCAAGGCAAGTAATTGGGTGCTGGCTAAGGGTTCAGATGCCCAGCACCCGACTATGGCTACCGATGGCACCCTCTACTGCTATGCCAATCCCTCAGGGACTAGCTACACGCTATATAAATCCACCGATGGTGGCTATAACTGGTCATACACCGGCAAAGTCGATGATACCATAGTGGATATAGCCACCGCTCCTGTTGACACCGCTACTATCTACTATGCCACCCCATCAAATATCTATCAGTCCACCGATGCCGGTAGCAGCTTCAATGCACTAGCCGACACCCCTCCCCCCCTCGATGGCAACGAATCCATCACCTGCCTCAATGTTGGCTATGATGACAATAATGACCCCTATGTATTCATAGGCACTGCTGATGGCAACTATGGCGGTGGTGTCTACTACATACCTGAAGCAGATTCTGAAGCTAGCTGGACTGACCTGAACATAGGCGAATATGATGTTTATTCTATTGCCGGCTCACCCCAATTTGCCACTGACCACCAGCTCGTAGCTGTAGCTACTGATGGAAATAAAACCTGGGTTAAAAATAATTATGAGGTTACAGACACTTGGACTACCGGGGTTGAGCTAAAGAAGGATGATTCCAGCTCCTTTATCATCACCGCTGCCTCTGATATCTGCTTCCCGTCTGACTTTGACTTAGAATACGGATTGTTTGTTGGTGTCGTCGGTAATGGTGGCGATATCTATCGTGTGACCGCTACCGAAGCTTATGACCTTGGTGTGGATAAGGATATCATCAGTCTAGACCTAGCTGGTGACACCCAGTTATTGGCTGGAGAAAATGGCGCTACTGAGGTGTGGCGTAGTCCCGATGGCGGCATCAACTGGACAAAGAGCTCCAAGCAGCCAACAGGGGGAACTAAAACCTATGTGCTTATGGCTCCTGACTTCAGTAGCAGCGGTAGGGCATATGCCGCCACCAGTGGCACCGGGAGTGCCTTTTCCTATACTGCCGATGGCGGCGTTACCTACAACCAGATTGGCCTAATTGATACCAAGATTAGTGACATTATTGGTATGGCACCATCGTCCAGTTTTAGCCAGGGTTATCCCCTGTTTATGCTCACCCGGGGTGGAGAGCATAGCCTATGGCGCAGCTTGAATGGCAGTGCCAGATGGGAAAGGGTATTTACCAGCACCCTGGCTAATGCGTATAGCTTTGACCGAATAGCGCTTTCTCCTAATTATCATAGTAGTCAGGTAATATTCATCGCCGGGAGCAGTAACGGCAATCCAGCAATATGGAAGTCAACAGATAATGGGCAAAACTTTGCCCAACCTAAACTAACCCCGTTCCCCGTTGATATATGGGTATGGGCAGTGGCTAACGATAACACCCTGTTTATTGGTGGCTTTGATATTATTAATCATCTTGGTCTGGTCTACGTCACAATTGATAGTGGTTCAAGCTATTCTACCCCGGCAGTAGTCGGCAGCTATCAATTACACTCTATAGCCCTGTCATCCAACTATGAGGAGGATGAAACCATACTGGTGGGTAACACCGGTGGCTGGGTCTACTGGTCTAATGATAATGGCACCTCATTTGAGCCACTAGGTCAGCAACTGCCCCAATTACTAGCCGAGGAAGGAGCCTTTAATGACATAACCGTTGCCTTTGACCCAGATTACAGCCACAATAATACCGTTTATGCTGCCAGCCACTGCTATAAAGCGGAAAAACATTCAAGCGCTATCTATCGCTTCATTATTGGCACTAGTATCACTTGGGAAAGCATAGATAGCACCTTGCCTGATGATAGCGAAATTAATCAACTGATAGTGTCACCTAATGGTACACTATACGCTATCAACTCTCAGCCGGTAGACGTAGCCAACAAGGAGGGCGGTATGGAGCGTTGCCTTAATCCATCATATCCCTTGGGACCGACGTTTGAAACGGTTCCTGACGGGCTTAATGATGGTGTTATCCTATCAGGGTTGTGGCTGTATGGTAACCAGCTATGGTCAACTGATACCACAAATACCAGACTAATGACCTTTACCGATACCCTGGCAGCACCAGTTAACCTGACCTCACCGCCTAACCAAGCACCAGGCGTAGGCACCATTATTGGCTCCACTATTAGACATGTTAGCCTTACCTGGGAGCCATTAAGCGGTGCTACCAGCTACACCTGGCAACTTGATTACAGTGATGACTTCTCCGCTACTTCCATTCCATTTGAGGGTGATACAGGAGCAAACTCAGCCCGTCTGACAGCACTTGAACCAGCTACCACATATTACTGGCGGGTGAGAGCCACCGAACCACTATTAAGTCCCTGGGCAGCTAGCTGGTCATTCACTACCACCCTTGGCAGTACAGCCACTGCCCCCAGCCTCAGAAGCCCCGGGGCTGGAGCCAAAAGTGTAGAGCTAAAGCCTGTATTTCAATGGAGCGCTATAGCTGGGGCCGACAGCTATGAGCTATTGGTAGCTACTAATATCTCTTTTACTAATCCTGCCATCGCCAAGATTAGCACCGATGCCCTACCCACCACTGCCTGGCAAAGCGATATAACTCTAGACTACGATACTACCTACTACTGGAAGATCAGAGCTAGAGACTCTGATAGCTACAGCGCCTGGAGTGCTGTTGGTGCCTTCACCATTGAGCCACCACCGACATCAGAGTCGCCATCGCCAGCATCAGAACTGTCACCGCCACCATCGGAGTCGCCATCGCCAGCATCAGAACTGTCACCGCCACCATCGGAGTCGCCATCACCAGCATCGGAGTCGCCACCGCCAGTATCAGAACTGTCACCACCAGCATCAGAATCGCCATCACCAGCCCAGCAAACAATCCCTGGCTGGGCAACGTGGCTAATATATCTAGGCAGTGCCTTACTCGCGACCATGATAGCCGGACTCATCACCGTGATTATATTAGTTGTGAAGATACTTAGGTTCTAGCCTAATCGAGTTAACATCATAATCTAGTAGGGCATCAGGTTAACTTGTCCCCCAAAAAGCCGGGCAAAGGCTCAAATGGTTTAATTTTTTTCTCACTAATGCCCACAGTAGCAGAAATGGCTTAAGCCCAGTAGTTTGGCTACCCCAGAGATGGTGATGCCGTAATAGATGACCGGTTTAGATGTTCTAAACTGATTAATAGTACTATTTACTATAGTAGTGCCAGTTACCAAGGCTATATCACACCAGTTTAAATTCTCTTCTGTCTTCTCTGGGCTATGTATTATGGTGCCAAATTTTTCGGTACCAATATTATCCCGGTCCATATCAGTTACTCTTAGCTCAAACCTCGGTGATAGTGCTTCAACCATTCTTGGTTGAAAGCCGACGAAGGCTATCCTAGGTCGACCATAATTTCTCTCTATATATTTTACCAGTTCGTAGCTACATTCCCGCGGCTCATTATCTTTGCAGTGTATTGACTTGGTTATTAGTCCCAGGTACCTCATTACTGCATTAAGGCTCGAAATGAATATAGCTCTCCTGAAATTATTTCTCAAATCCATTTCTACTATGTCAGATAGCTTACCATTAAAGTTACCATACATATCAGTAAAAGCTTGCCCCAAAGCACCTCTAAACTCAGCTTGCATCAGGCGTTCCACCCCAATTATTAATGGATAGTCCTTATCCTCCGGGTTGCCTATAGCCGCCTCAGGAGAAAGCGGGACAGCCTGAACAAACACTTCTTCCGAGCCAAGTCCACTTTCGCTTATAAGTTTAGTAAATTCTTTTTTGATAATGTCATACAATTTCTTTCACCTACCCTCTTTACCCTCGTAAACCTTTATTCTTCCCATCCTTAATATAAAGAAGACCTCTCCCCCTATCTCTAGCTCCATTCCTCCAAATATATGGCGAGGTAATTCAGCCAAAAGGTTATTTTCTCCCGCCCTAATCCCTAGCCTGACTGTGCCATCGACAAACTTGATACTGGTGATAGTCCCTCTAAATAGGTTCACCCCTGGTCCGGGTGGTCTGGCATCAGAAATGTATATGTCTCTGGGAAACAGGGCAACCCTTTGAATCGAGTTTCCATCGTGGGGAATAATTACCAGTAATCCCCCACAACTAACCTCCATAATTCCCTGTCCCAAGCTATGGCAAGAGGCACAGTCTAGAATATTTGGTGTGCCAATAAAATCACGGACGATTTCATTTTCAGGGTAGAAAAACACCTCCTCTGGTGTAGCCACCTGTTCTATATGACCACCCTGGATTACGGCTATTCTATCTGCCATCTCTTCAGCTTCTGTAAGGTCATGGGTTACATATATGGTAGTAATCCCCAGCTCCCGCTGAAGCTGCCTTAACTCGAGCCTTAAGTATTTGGAGGTTTGTACATCCAGGCTAGATAGCGGTTCATCCAGAAGTAATCCCTTGGGTGACGAGGCAAGGGCTCTGGCTAGAGCCACCCGCTGTTTTTCACCACCACTCAGGTGTTTAGGGTAACGGGATGAGAGGTGCTTTATCTTCATTGCTTGGAGCAGCTCTTCAACCCTGGCTTCTACCTTGCTTTGAGCTTGTTTCTCCGCCCTTAAGCCATAGGCAATATTGGCAGCCACATCAAGATGAGGAAACAGAACCAAATCCTGAAATAGATAACCTGTCCCTCTTTTACTGGTTGAGAGTTCATCCACCGGTTGACCATCAAAGAGCACCGACCCCTTATAGTCGGTTAACCCGGCAATAATATTAAGCAGGGTAGTTTTTCCGGCACCGTTTGGTCCTAACAAAACCAATAATTCTTTGTCAAATATCTCCAGGTTAACATCCTGACAGACATATCTGCTTATATTCCTGAGTGTGATGGACGGCATATCATCTCCATTTGGTGGTCAGTTTGGTTTCTATATATTGGAATAACTTCTCAAAGGAAAGGCACATTATCGATAATACTATCAGACAAACTATGATGATGTCTATGCGGATTAGGCTTTCAGCTTTCATGAGCAAGGCACCGATTCCGGTAGGGATAGCCACCATCTCGGCAGCTATTATCACCCGCCATGCCATTCCAGCTTCTAGCCTCAGTCCGGTGAAAATATTGGGGAGGGCTAAGGGCACAACCACTGTGGTCAAAATCTTGGTATCTGATGCCCCCAGCGTTCTTGCCACCTGGATATAATCCTTATCTACACTTCTGATGCCGGTTACGGTGTTATAGAGAACAGGAAAGAAGGAGCAAATAAATATTATAGCAATGGGCAACATCTCATTTATTCCTATCCATAGCATCAACAGCGGCAGCCAGCCCAGGGCAGGAATAGGGTAGAGGAGACTAATTATGGGATGCAGTGCCTTGTGGGCGATGTCCCTCCATCCCATTACTATCCCTACAGCTATGCCAGCTATAGAACCAGCACAGAAGCCAATCAAAACTCGAACCAAACTGCTCAGAAAATTATCTCCCAGCACCCCGTTAGCTATCAGATAATAGAATTCCTGCATTACCATAGAAAAGGGGGGGAAGAAGAACTGACCTGGAATTAGGTTTAGTCGGGCAACTACCTCCCATATAGCCAGAAATATGACTACGGGTAATACCCCCCACCCCAGTCTAACTTTCTTTAGTTTATTCATCTTCAAGGAAGCTTAAATCCAGAATATCTTCGGCATTGAAGCTGTCCTTTATATAGCCCAGCTCAGCTATATAGTCTATTGTCTGTTGAACCACTTCAGGGTCAATATCAGTGGTGTATTCCAGCCTGGCCATAGACCGTAATAAGACCTCAGGAGTGATTTCTAGCTTATCCGCCACCTCAGCTACCTCAGTCGGAAAAATCTCACCAGTATCCCCAAGTTGCCGAGCCACAACCTCTGCTGCCTCATCAGGGTATTGGTTTTCCCACTTTGTTGCCTTTTGGGTTACCCTTACCAGCTTTTTAACTACCTCAGGGTAGTCTCTTATAAGCTCTTCCTTAACCACCAGAACACTACCCTGCATCTCAGGCCAGACATCCTGACTCATCAGCAGCATCTTAAAACCGAATTCCTCAGCCATAGTCGCCCATTGTTCGGGGAGAAAAACAGCATCCAATTGCCCCACCTTAATCGCCAGAACCTGTTTTGGCGGGTTCATCCGCTGAATGTTATTTAATATTTTGTCCTCATCAAGATTATATTCATCTATCGTCTTATGGAGGAGTACATCTACAGCACCGCCTTCTCTAACACACCCGATACGAATGCCGGGCTTTTCTAAATCAGCCGCAGTTTTTATCTTATTGGGGTCAACAGCCAATCCATAGCCATATTTATGCGTTCCGGCTACTACCTTTATTGGTACCCTGCTGTTGGCATAGGCATTTATGGCTGGTACCAGGCAGATATAGGCAACTTGAATATCACCTCGGGCTAAAGCAGCCGCTAGAGCCATACCAGTTACATAACTCTCGTAGGCAGTTAGCTTTAGCCCCTCCTCCTCAAACCACCCCTTATCCTGACTTATATAAGCACAGGCAGCATGGTTCACGAATTCAACTGCCATGCCAACAGATGCCTCCTCCTTCGGAGCACATCCACCAACGGGAACAAAAATCAGTAACCCCACCAAGAGTAAAACAAGTAGCTTTTTCATTGATTTGTTCTCCCTTTTTTAGCCAGCATCATCTGTTAATTTTCTTTACCTGCCGTACTGAGACCAAAATCCTGGCTCTTACCTGCCGAATCTACTGAGGGCTATATTTAATCAAATATATCGACTCCCAAAAAAAATTACCCAAACCGCTTCAGGAACTCCCGGAATCTAGCCCGTAGTTCCTTGTATTCACCGACGGTCTCCTGCCCTTCCTCAGTTAATGTGGCATGCCCCCCACCAATCCCGCCAGTGGTTTTTTCAACCAAGTGAGCTGGCGCCAGACGGTTCATTGTTTCCACCTCAAGCCAGGCATTACGGTAACTCATTCCCATAGACCGTGCTGCCGCTGCTATGGACCCAAGCCTACCAATACGCTCTAATAATTCTACTCTACCCCACCCAATGTATACCTCCCCATTCTTCTCCACCCACAGCTTGCCTCTAGCCATATAGTGTGGCTCGAGGTGATACGAAAAACGGGAACGCTTTTTAGCTCCTAATCTTGGTATCTCGGTCTTGGTCACTTGTCTCCTGCCTGCTTTCAGATGATGCGCGTTATATTATACAGAATATTACGTTCTTGTCAAGTAACTGCCTTAAAAAAGAGGGGAAACTGATTAATGCCCTTCTGACCTAGCCCGCATACACTTCACGATGATGCCAAATATTAAACCTTTCTCCTCAATGAAATATGCAAGCTCTTCACTTCTTTAACACCCCTAAGGACAGAAACCATGCCCAATAATGTTTTAGCCATGAAATTGTTAACGAATTCCTTTATCGGAACTGGGGCATCATTAACAAATAGGTCAACCTCTTCTCCGTTGCCCTGAACCAGCAGCCTGTCCTCAATCAAATCGACTATCTTTTGAACCTCATCCCTGGCAAATTGGGGAACATCTATCTCCAGCGGCTCATCAGTGACCACCGCTAAAAGTTGCTGAGGTGAACACAATAGGTCTTTGCCCTGCTCCTTACGATGAACTTCAATCTTAAGCGTGCTACTCCGCTTATATCCTTCGGTCAGAATAAGGTCATAGTCCCAGCCAATAAAACGAGATAATTCTTGCGGACTGAGGTCACGCTCTACCTGTTTAAAAAAAGCAAACTTGCTAGGTGAACCAAGCACCACTACATCGCTTCCAGCCTGACTAAACCGCCAGCTATCCTTACCCTCCTTATCAAGCTCAAAACCATGTTTAGCATCGTGTTTAATAACGGCTACCTTTCGCCCCCGCTGTTTAAGCTCAACAATTAAGCTCTCCAACAAGACCGTCTTACCAGAATCGGATTTTCCCACAATAGAAAGAATCGGTCTCACCCTAAACCTCCTGCTTTACGCTTATTTTTTAAGCCACATCTACTTCTTCATTCCAGTCTAACATTATCACCTGAACCACCTCACCTTCCTTCACCCCTGGCTTATCCTCAGAAACAATAACCAGCCCGTTAGCCAATTTCATCGAGTTTAAAATCCCTGAACCCTGGGGGCCGGTTAGCCGGGCAAAGTATTGACCACCACGCCTTTCAACTACAGCCCGGGCGAAGACACGGCGCCCGTCATTGTTCACAATAGGATTTTCCATCACCGCTTCTATAGTCGGCTTGGCCAAATTTTTCTTCCCCATCATCTTAAGGATAGCCGGGCGGGCAAATAGCTCAAAGGCAACCATAGAGCTAACCGGATTGCCCGGTAAACCAAGGTGGGGTATATCTCTGGCTACACCAGCCTTACCGTCCCGCTTAATAGTGCCAAAGGCCAAAGGTTTCCCCGGCTTCATCCGAACCTTCCAAAAGGTAATTTTACCCTGTTTAGCTAAAACATCCTTCACTAAATCGTAGTCGCCCATAGAGACACCACCAATAGTCATCAGTATATCAGCATCCAACCCCTGGCGGAGCCCGGCTATCACCGACTCCTCGCTATCTAAAGCTATCCCCAGTATTTTGGGTATGCCACCATAGCGCAGAACCTGGGCAGCCACACTGTAGGTATTACTATTATAAATCTTGCCCGGTGGTAAAGGTTTATGAATATCAACCAGCTCATCCCCGGTACCTAGAATAGCTACCACCGGACGGCGTATTACCCTCGCCCGACTGCAACCCAATGAAGCCAAAACACCAACTTCGGCGGGTCTGATTACTGTCCCCTGGCTCAACGCCTTCGACCCCTCGGCAATACTTTCACCAGTGCGGCGGACGTACAAACCAGCCTTTACTTCACCCAAAATACCTATTTCAGCCGGGGGCTGACTAATAGAAGAGCCCTGACGCTGAGCCTCATCCGTATCCTCGAATTTCACCACGCTATCAGCACCCCCGGGTATCAATGCTCCAGTCATAATACGAATGGCTGTCCCGGGTTCTACAGTAGACTCGCAGCTAGCGCCGCATCTTACGGTATCAACAACACGCAGAAACCGGGGAGATTGCTGGCTAGCACCAATAGTATCCTTTGACCTGACCGCATAGCCATCAAAGGCTGAATTGTCAAAAGGGGGCACATTAATACTAGAATATACATCCTCAGCCAAAACCTGTCCCAGACAGTCCAGAATAGGGACCTCTTTCTCCTCCAGAACATGGATGTAACTAAGAACCTTCTCCAGAGCCTGGTCAACACTTATCATGAAATAATTTCTACCTCCTTTGCCAATTCCCTTGCTGCTTCTAACCTCATCCTTGCGCTATTTTAACACCTTACCACCTTGGTCAACAAATCCTAAAGGCGGGTTGACAAGCTATATTTTTGTAGTATAGTTGATCAAATAGACGAGGCACAGCCCTTGGAAATGTGATAGCCTACGGGTGTCATAGAGCTCCTCGGGCAAGAATCAGAAACAGTCCAGAGTTGGGAGAAATGTCAGCGCTTTGACATGCTCCCTAATTTTATGGACAAATTTGAAGGAGGCAATTCAGGTGTATGAAATAGTGGGCAAGCTGCAGCAATTTGATGAACGCGATCAGGGAATGGCACGCGCTGGCCTAGTGCCGGGTAGCGAACTGTGGAAGAAACATTATCGAGAGCACCCTGAACTTGAAGAGCAAGGCAGGAGATGGGCTACCCTACCTGGAATAGGGCAACTGGGACCACTACTGGATATAAACATGGAAGCGGCAATGGAATGGACTATAAATCTCATGTGCAAAAATGAGGATGTTGATGGTGAACCTTCCCCGGAGAAGATTGTCATTGAACCAGAGCGGGCATCCGAGAAGCTAAAGGCGTTTGCCCGACACTTAGGGGCAGACCTGGTAGGTATAGGTCCCCTCAATCAGGCAGGGGTGTACAGTCACGTAGGAAATTCCCACTTCCCCGGCAAAACTATTGGAGCCCCAATAAACCTCCCCCACCAGCACGCCATAGTGGTGGCAATACATCTCAACCTGAGCATGGTTGAAGGTGCTCCACAGCTACCCATCCTATTAGAAACCATGAGGGCATACATGCGATTAGCTTCTATCGTGGTGACGTTGGCAAAGTATATACGCTCGCTTGGTTATCCCGCCAGGGCTCACAACCTCTGGAATTACCAGGTGCTTCTGGTTCCCCTAGCCATAGACGCCGGCCTCGGAGAACAAGCAAGAAATAACATAATGATAACCAAGGAATACGGGATGGCTATCAAGATGGCCGCCGTAACCACAGACATACCCTTGGTGCATGACAAGCCTGTAAACTTGGGCGTGGATGAGTTTTGCAGCCAGTGCAAGATTTGTGTCGAATATTGCCCTGTAGGAGCTATAACCCGGGGTGGCAAGGAGGTGGTCAGAGGTGCGCGGAAATGGCAACTCAAGGGCTTGACTTGCTTTGAATATCTGGCGACTGTCGGCACTGATTGCGGGATTTGCATGGCTGTCTGCCCTTTAGGTAAACCAAAGGGATGGCACTACAAACGTGCCGAAATCTCGCCATGGCTGGAAGAGCAACCTGAGGTATGGAGGGAGGCTCTTAAAGAAGGTCACCCATTATTTAAGTAAGCCTGGCTTTCAAATACTAAGCAGACTGCAAGTCTACTAAGATGAACAAATTAGAGTGATATGCCACTAATCACCTGAACGAGTAGGTAGTGGGTCAATTTGAAAGTGGGGGAATTTGACAAAGCACTTGACGGGATATGCTATACTGATAGTATGCAAAAGCGGTCAAGCAATAGGAGAAAAGATACTAACGTAATAGCTGCTGGCATTGTTGAGCAAGCCACCGATGAAGCTCATATCGTTAAGAATCCTGCTGCTGTGGCACTTGGTAGGCTTGGGGGATTAAAAGGTGGTAAGGCTAGGGCTGCAAGCCTCACACCTGCAAGACGAGTAGAAATAGCAAAGAAAGCTGCACAGGCTAGGTGGGGTAAGTAATAACATATTTAGTCCACAGCTAACTTTACGCTTATTAAGCGATTAATGCTGACCCGCGACTCTGCTGCTTGTATAGCAAGCTTTCTATGCACATCACGCGGGATGCGTACAGTGAAATTACCGGAATAATATTTAGTCGATATTGGCTCGGGGATATCCTCACCATTAGACTCCATGTCCAAAATAACTTCCGCTACAACATTATTTATACCTTGCAATGCTGCTTCTTGGGTAGCAGCGAGCCAACTAAGGCTAGGAAACTCCACACATAAACCTACATATTCCTTATCTTCTTCAGACCAAGTAACTCTATAGGTATAGCGGTCATTTTTTATTGCCACTTCTGTTGTCATGTTGCGCCTCCAACTTTTCTATAGCCCTTAATACCTGTCTAACTTGATATGCCTTACCCTTACCTTTGTCGTTTTGTATATTTATCCTAGGGTCGCCCTGCCATGGTGTTTTATATATATAATGCCCACTCTTCTGGCGACCCTCCCCAAAGTAATAGGCACAGACCTTGCAAAGGTCAGTGAATCCAACATCCTTCGGGTTCCTCCGCATTTGTTGAATTACTTTCCCCATGGAACCCATCTGTTTGATAATGGTATCATTAATGATACCATTTGTCAAGACTATTTTGGCATATTTACCAACCATTTTAAAAAAATAATCCAAATTTGACCCCAAAATACTAACAAGTACACACAGTTGACAAACTATATTTTTTGTAGTATAGTTCTTTCCAAAGAAAGTCGAGTATAGAGTATGTCAATTCATATAGCCTCCCGTGAATGGTATTATTATACGTATTTCGCATTTCCGTGGCGCACAGGATGCGCGTGGGAGGCTATGGTATGAAAATATAAATATTATTAACCAATAAAAAGAAAAGTCTTATCAGAACCCTCCCCAACGGAGGGTTTTTCTATTATGGGTTGCCAAAATAACAACACTAAAAGACATTGTCTCGAAAGGAGGAGATACTAAATTTCCACAATAGTATATAATGATTAGGAGGACAAAAATGATAATAATGCATACCGATGCCACAGAGGAACAAATAGCCAGAGTAGTAAAAGAAATAAAGAGACGCGGGCTAAGAGCTGATGTATCCAAAGGAGCTTACAGGACGGTGATTGGAATAGTGGGAGATGAAAGTAAAATAGATTTTGCTCATCTGGCGGTTCTCCCCGGGGTGAAAGAGGCGATAGGGATTGAAGCCCCTCATAAACTAATCAGCAAGGAATATGCTAAATTCTCTGAAGGATTAACCGAGTATAGGGTAATCAAGGTAGGGAATATCGAGATAGGCGGTGATGAGCCAGTGTTCATCGCTGGACCCTGTGCCGTGGAGAGTAAAGAGCAGCTATTCAAAATTGCGGAAGGGGTAAAAGCTGCCGGGGCTCATATCCTGAGAGGGGGCATCTTTAAGCCAAGAAGCTCAGTTCACTCCTTCCAAGGGCTGGGAGCTGCTGGCCGGGAACAGGCAGAAGAGGCTTTAGGCTGGTTGCGTCAGGCTGGGAAAAAGTTCGAAATGCCAGTGATAACCGAGATAAGAGGGGAATCACAAGTTGACCTGGTAGCGGAGTATGTTGATATACTCCAAATAGGAGCCAGAAATATGTACGACCAAGACCTGCTCACCGAGGCGTCAAAGAAGGGTAAGCCCGTTTTGCTTAAACGGCATTTCGGGGCTGGAATTGAAGAATTCTTAGCCCTTGCCGAATATATTGCGGCTGGTGGCAATAAGGACATCATCTTATGCGAAAGAGGGATTGTGCCCGTAGGTAAAGGCAAAAGCTACACAAGGTACACCCTTGACCTTGCCTCCGTCCCAGTTATCCAGAAAGAAACCTATCTGCCTATTATCGTTGACCCTAGTCATGCCACAGGCCGCCGAGACCTTATCTTTAATATGAGTTGTGCCGCTATAGCTGCTGGAGCCAGCGGATTGATGATTGAGGCACACTTTAGCCCAGAAGCAGCTCTGGTTGATGGTCAACAAACGATTACCCCTGACGAGCTTAAAGATGTTATTGATGCCTGCTACAGAATCAACAAGTTAGTGGGACCTAAGAGAAACAAAAACTAGGTTGGTATTAGATGAGAAAAGTTAGGGTGAGACTTGGCAGTAATAGCTACGATATCTGCATAGGCTCAGGACTGCTCATGCAGACGGGGCATCAGTTAAAAAAACTCGGGTTCAGCGGCAAACTGGTAATTATTAGTGACTTCACGGTGAGCAGCCTGCATAGCGATATCCTAAAGCAGAGTCTCACCAGCGAGGGCTTCAAGGCAATCCTCTTAGAGCTTCCTGAGGGAGAGGAGCAAAAATCGTTAGAGACCGCAGGTACTTTGTACCATGAACTGAGTAAGTACCATGCTGAGAGGATAACGCCTATCTTAGCTTTAGGTGGTGGCGTTATTGGAGACCTGACGGGATTCGTTGCTGCTACTTATATGCGTGGTGTACCGCTTATACAAATACCAACCACCCTGCTGGCACAGGTAGATAGCAGTATTGGTGGTAAGGTGGCAGTAAACCACGGACAACTGAAAAATAAAATCGGGGTGTTCTATCAGCCTAGGCTGGTAATCTCAGACATCACCACCTTAAGAACCCTCACCAATAGAGAAATTAGTGATGGACTAGCTGAGGTTATAAAAAGTGCTGTTATCTGGGATAAAAAGCTTTTCGCTTTTCTCGAGGGAAACCTTGATAGGGTAAAATCACTTGATGAGGAAGTGCTTGAGGAAATTGTTCTCCGTACAGCCAAGATTAAAACTGAAGTAGTGGAAAAAGATGAAAAAGACACAGGCTTGAGAAGTATCCTGAACTACGGGCATACGGTAGGGCATGCCCTCGAATCGGCTTCAGATTTCAAGCTGGAACATGGTGGTGCCGTTGCCATCGGGATGATAGCCGCCGGGAAAATCTCAAATAGGCTGGGTTTTCTAAATAAAAACGAGCTAATGAGGCTAAAACGCATCATTAAAAAAGCTGGCTTGCCAACAGAAATTCCCGACCTTAAAATTGAAGAGATAATCCAGGCTATGCAGCATGATAAGAAGATTTTAGAGGGTAAGATAAGGTTTGTTCTACTCAAAGCAATAGGCAGCGCATTTATTACCGATAAAGTAAGCCTCTCTTTAACCGAACAGGTTTTGACAAGTTGGGATGAAGACACCTAGAATTTGTGCCGTCATAGTAAATAAAGACTTAACAGCAATAAGGGAAGTCGAACAATTCGTTGAATTATTCGAGGTCCGAATAGATTTCATCGGTGATGGCTGGCAAGAATTGGTCAGACAGCTTAAGAAACCCTGGATAGCCTGTAATAGAAGGGCAGATGAGGGAGGCAGATGGGAACAAAGTGAAACCAAGAGAATAGAGGAACTCCTCAAAGCAACCGAGCTGGGAGCAAGCATAATTGATATCGAACTTAGGACGGAAAACCTGAAGGTAACTATCCCACGAATCAAGAAGAAAGCGCAATGCCTTTTGTCCTCCCATGAAATGAAGGGAACGCCTTCTCTCGATAGCATGAAGGAAATAATTCAACAGCAATTAGAAGCCGGCGCCGATATATGCAAGGTGATTACTACTGCCCAAAGCCTTAAAGATAACATCGCTGTTTTGCAACTCATCACAGACTTCCCCCAAACAAGAGTAGTTGCATTCGCCATGGGCAATTTGGGTGTTGTAAGTAGAATCCTTTGCCCGCTGGTTGGCGGTGATTTTACCTATGCCTCAATTGAGAAAGGCAAGGAATCTGCCTCCGGTCAGACAACAGTAAGAGAGCTAAGGAAGCTCTACGAAATGGTAGCACGATGAAAACCAACAATATATCAGGCAAAACAAGGCTCTGTGGACTAATA
Organism: uncultured Dehalococcoidales bacterium; assembly: GCA_964521325.1. GTDB lineage: Bacteria > Chloroflexota > Dehalococcoidia > Dehalococcoidales > CAZFRL01 > CAZFRL01. Next base: position 21,147 of record CAZFRL010000006.1, read on the forward strand.
GGTGACCCTGTAGAGCATACCATGTCGCCGGTAATGCACAATGCCGCCTTTAACAAGATGGGATTGGATTACCTGTATGTTCCATTCAGAGTAAAGAAAGAGGAGCTGGGTAAGGCTGTCGAAGGCATGAAAGCCCTGAATATAAAAGGACTGAACGTTACCATACCTCATAAAGTTACCATTATCCCATTCCTGGATAAATTAGACCGCCTGGCTGAGAGAATAGGCGCCGTTAATACCATAGTAAATAATGACGGAATTTTAACCGGTTACAACACTGATGCCACCGGATTTCTACAAGCTCTACTGGAAAAAGGAATTGAGCTCAAGGGGAAAAACGTAGTTATTCTGGGGGCTGGCGGCGCCTCAAGAGCCGTTTCCTTTGCCCTTGCCGAAAAAGGTGCCCATCTGGTTATCCTCAATAGGTTATTGGAGTTGGACTGGGCAGAGGAGTTGGCTGATAGGATTTCAAGGATTTTTGAACGAGAGGTTAAAGCTCTAGAATTAAATACTGAAAATCTGATTAGCGCGTTGAGAGAAGCCAACATCTTGGTTAATGCTACCAGTGTAGGCATGACTCCCAATATTGATGATATCTCGGTTACCCCTGAGCTGCTCAAACCTAACCTGATTGTTTTCGATATAGTGTATAATCCAATCAAGACAAGGCTACTGAGAGAGGCTGAGGCGGCTGGTGCTAAAACTATAAGTGGGCTTGATATGCTGGTCTGGCAGGGAGCGTTAGCTTTTGAGAAGTGGACTGGCTTGAAAGCTCCGGTTGAGCTAATGAAGGAAGCAGCAATTAAGGAACTGCAAAAGCATGAAAACTAATGTGGCTCTGATAGGCTTTATGGGCACCGGGAAAACTGTGGTTGGCAAAGTCCTGGCGGAAAAGCTGAATAAGGAATTCGTTGAGCTGGATTCTTTAATTGAGCAGAAGGCGGGAAAGTCCATCCCTGATATATTTCAGCAGGATGGTGAAATAGCTTTCCGGGAGCTTGAGATTAAGGTTACCAAAGAAGTCAGTGGCAGGAAAAATTTAGTTATCGCCTGTGGCGGAGGGATAGTCCTCAATAAAATAAACATTGACCGACTGAGAGAGGAAGCTATAATAGTTTATCTGATTGCATCTCCGGAATTAATCCTAAAACGAGTACTGAATGAGGAAGGGCAAAGACCACTACTTAATACTCCCAATAAGGCTTCAGAAATACAACAGCTTTTGAAATTCAGAAAACCGTTTTATGAAAGAGCCGCCGATATTAAAATAGATACCTCAAGGCTTGATATTGATTCTGTTGCCGAACAAATACTAGGGAAATTAAAAGAGAATGAAGGCTTACATTCATAAAGGCGGGGTAAAGGGAACGGTAAAAGCCCCCTCCTCAAAAAGTTATACCATACGAGGATTAATGTGTGCCGCTCTGGCGAAGGGAAATAGTGAGATAATACATCCACTGATTTCGGATGATACCGAAGCCGCCCGGGATGTGCTGAGCAAGGTCGGAATTAACATAGATAAAAAGGGAGATATTTGGCAGGTCACAGGAGGCAATTTCCGTGAGCCAGATACAGACCTTTTCTGTGGTGAATCAGCAGCTACCCTCAGATTTATGACTGCCATCTGCTCACTAATCCCTGGCAAATGCCGCTTAACCTCAGCCCCTTCCCTCTCCAAAAGACCGATAGAACCTCTGCTCCAAGCACTGAGACAACTGGGGGTTAATTGTCTTTACCAGGAAAAGGGGACGCTTGTAATTGTTGAGGGAGGCAGACTAAAAGGTGGAGTAACTGAATTACCCGGAGATATAAGCTCTCAATTTGTATCAGCTTTACTAATTATATCCCCCCTGGCTGACGAGGGTGTTAAAATCAGACTGACTACACCCTTAGAATCAAAGCCCTTTATACTGATGACTCTGGAATGTCTGGAAAAATTTGGGGTAGAAGTAAAAGCCTCCGAAGACCTCAGAAAATTTGAGGTATTAAAGCAACCATATAAACCAACCAGATACAGTGTGGAAGGGGACTGGTCTTCAGCTTCATACTTCTTAGCTCTGGGTGCCCTGTCCGGAGAGGTAGAGGTCGAAAACCTGAATCCAGAAAGTTTACAAGGCGATAAAGTGATATTAAACTTGTTGAGAGATATGGGCGTTTCAGTTGAGATAAACAAAAATTCGGTTAGAGTAAGAAGGTCAAAACTAAATGCCATACAAGCCGATTTATCCAACTGCATAGACCTTTTGCCCACTATGGGGGTCCTCGCCTCAGCCGCCGACGGGGTTAGCCAGTTCGTCGGCATAGAAAGGGCACGATTAAAGGAATCAAACCGGGTGGCGGCTTTAAGACAAGGGCTGGAAGGAATGGGCATAAAAGTCACCGAGGAGAGCCATAGATTGACCGTCACTGGCTCACAACCGAAGGGTTCAGCCATAGACAGCAAGAACGACCATCGGATTGCGATGGCTTTTAGCATACTTGCTTCAGTCGCTGGAGGGACAATAATAAATGGTGCTGAGTGTGTCTCCAAGACCTACCCTGAATTCTGGGACGCACTAAAAAGTATAGGAGGCGAGGTGGAAATAGATGGAAAATAGTTTTGGCCAGCTTTTTACGATAACAGGCTTTGGCGAAAGCCACGGGAGATGTGTGGGAACCATTATAGATGGCTGCCCAGCAGGTTTACCTATAACTGAGGAAGATATCCAGAGAGAAGTAGATAAGAGGAAACCAAAAACAGGTATGGCAGCCACAACCAGGGTTGAGGAAGATAAGATTGAGATTCTTTCCGGCATCTTCAATGGACTTACTACTAGCGCCCCTATCTGTTTGTTAATATGGAATAAAGATGTTGATTCGAGCGAGTATGAAAAGAGGAGATTTCTGCTCAGGCCAGGTCATGCTGACTATACCGCCTTTATGAAGTATGGTGGGTTCAATGATTTCAGGGGCGGGGGCAGATTCTCAGGAAGAATAACCGCTGCTTTTGTAATGGCTGGAGCCATTGCTAGGAAATTACTCAATCTTATCACCATTGAGGTTCTAGCCCACACTATTGAAATAGGAGGCATAAAAGCCAAGTCAAAGGAGTTTGACCAAATAAAAGAAAATATTGAAAAAAATCTGGTGAGGTGCGCCGACCTGAAAGCGGCTGAAGAGATGATTGACGCTATTGAGAAGGCTAAAGAAGAAGGTGACAGTATTGGAGGAATTATAGAAGGCATAGCCCTTAATGTACCGGTCGGTCTGGGGGAGCCGGTTTTTGACACTCTGGATGGCGGCTTAGCCAAAGCCCTGTTTGCTATCCCGGCAGTCAAGGGGGTTGAATTTGGCTCGGGTTTCTCAGCAGCCAGAAAAAAAGGCTCAGAGAATAACGACCCATTTGTTATCAGAAACGGTGGGATAGCCACCCTGACCAATAATGCTGGCGGCATAAACGGCGGGATAAGCAATGGTATGCCGATAGTGGTCAGGGTTGCCATCAAGCCAACCTCATCCATAGCCAAAAGCCAGGAGACAGTCAATATCAAAGCCATGGAAAGCGCCCGTTTAGCAGTTAAGGGCAGGCATGACGCCTGTATTGTGCCACGGGCAGTGGCTGTTGTGGAAGCCATGATGGCGGTAACCCTTTGTGACTTCGCCATGAGGGCAGGACTAATACCAAAGGTGATAAAATGAAAATAGAAGATTTAAGGGGAAAAATAGACGAAACCGATGCTAAAATAGTCAGGCTTATAGCTGAGAGGATGAGAATTGCTGAGGAGATAGGCGAGGAGAAAAGGAAACACGGAAAACAAATTGACGATAGGGAAAGAGAAAAAAGAGTCCTAGAAAATATTAGAAGTATTGCCCAGGAAGAAGGCATGGACCCAGACGCCATAGAAAGCACCTACAGACAAATAGTTACTATATCTAAAAGCGTGCAGGGAATAGTGGTTGCTTTTCAAGGTGAAATCGGGGCATATAGTGAGGAAGCCGCCTTTCGCTTCTTCGGTCCTTCAATTCACGTTAAACCCTGCAAAAGCTTGAATGATGTCTTCAAAGCCGTAGAACAGGGTGAGGTACAGTTCGGAATCGCTCCTATTGAGAATTCACTTGAGGGCAGCATAAGCCTGGTATATGACCTGCTTCTAGACTCCAGTCTCAAGGTGTGTGGTGAAATGGAACTTAGGGTCACCCATTGCCTGATAGCCAGCCCGGAGACACGGTTAGACTTGATAAAAAGGGTCTACTCCCATCCCCAGGCTCTGGGTCAGTGCCAGGCTTTCTTAAAACATCTGGACTGTGAATTAATCCCAACCTACGATACCGCCGGCAGTGTGAAAATGATAAAGGAGAAGAGGATAACTGATGGCGGTGCCATAGCCAGTATGAGAGCCGCAGAAATCTACGGTATGACGATTGTTGCCAAGGAAATAGAGGATAATCCGAATAATTTCACCAGATTTTTTATTCTAGCCAAACAGGATTCTCCACCCACGGGGAACGATAAGACCTCGGTAGTCTTCTCGGTAAAACATACACCAGGAGCACTATACAACTTCCTTAAAGAACTGGCTGGTAAAAACATAAATTTGACCAAGATAGAATCCAGACCAACGAGACAAAAACCCTGGGAGTATAATTTTTACCTGGACTTTGACGGTCACCGGGAAGACAAGTCACCTCAAGAGGTGATAGAGAACCTGAAAAATACTTCAATCTTCGTAAAGGTCCTGGGGTCGTACCCCAAAGCAAAGTAAAGAGGGCGATGAGGTGAGCAGGTGAAAATAGCGATAATTGGCGGCTCAGGAAAGATGGGACGATGGTTTGCCAGTTTCTTATTGCAAGATGGCAAGGAGGTAATAATAACCGGCAGGAACCAGAGAAAGCTGCTGGATGCCAAGCGCCAATTAGGTGTCGATGTAGCTACTAATGTGGAAGCAGCTAAGAGTGCCGACGTCATTTTGCTATCAGTGCCAATAGATAACCTTGAGGAGGTTGTGGAGCAGCTTAGCCCTTACATTCGCCCCGGCCAAGTTATCATAGATATTACATCTATTAAGACAGTTCCAGTGGAAATAATGCACAAGCATATAAAAGCAGGATTAACGCTGGGCGTACATCCAGTGTTTGGCCCGGGGGCAAAGGACATTACGAATCAGAACTTCGTTCTGACCCCTACTAACGAGGAGGAAAGAGTCCTGGCCCAAAAAATCAGGCGGTATTTGGAAGCCAAAGGTGCCAGAGCCACCCTGATGACCCCGCAAGAGCATGACAAAATGATGGCAGTCATTCTGGGTCTGTCTCATTTCATTGCTCTGACTTCAGCCGACACCCTGCTGAGCTTCGACAAGTTAAAACAGATGGAAGCAATCGGGGGAATTACCTATAAAGTGCTATTGACTCTGATTAAAAGCGTCATTTCAGAGGATCCAGAGCTTTATGCCGCTTTACAAATGAGCCTGCCCAATATGGCAGAAATTGAAACGCTATTCCAAACGAGAGCAAAAATCTGGACAGATTTAGTAGAGAATAAAGACAGGCAGAAATTTGTCCAGAGAATGAATGCCCTAAGAAGTAAACTTAAGAAAGATAACCCCGATTTTGAGAAATCTTACGAAGACATGTATAAGCTGGTAGATAGGTTATAGGGGTTATTCAGCAGCAACGAACATACCACCCAGAGATACCATTCAAGCAAGATTCCCTAAATCACTGACAAGCTTATCATTCCTCTTCAGGCTTTACCTCGTATGAGCTGAAAATGAAGTCCAAATCCTCCTGCAAGGCAGCCACCTTTTCCTTAGACAAGAGCCTGTCATTTATGTCAAGCATGAGCTTCGTCTCACCTTTAGCCGAGCCCACAATGTGGGCTCTGAGGCATTCTTTCTCACCCTTGCCAGATTCGCTCTGAGCCTTAAATGTTAACGTACCGCGAGAAATAAACGACGAGGAGTCACTAGGTAAGGAATATGTTTCCAGTTTTGCCTCACCCAAGATTGTTCCCTGCTTCAAAACGAAGTCTCTCACCTCATCATAAAGTAACTCGGGCTTTACATCGCTGTATGTTTTCCTAATTTGCATCTCAGCTTCCTGCCTCCCTTTAGCTCCAATCAACTGTCTTAATAATAAAGCATTGCTGATTTTTGTCAAGGAACATCTTGCTTTATGTGAAGTTACTTATACTCCCCAGCCCCTCAGCCTCATCGCTTCCGCCACACGAGCTACAGCAACAATATAGGCAGCTACTCTCATAGTAACATTACGTTTTAACGATTCTGATAAAACGTCCTGAAATGCTTTGGTCATTTTTTTACTAAGCCTCTGGTGAACCTCCTCGTCATCCCAATAATAATTATATGCGTTCTGAACTCCCTCAAAATAGGAAACAGTAACTCCCCCAGCATTGCATAAGAAATCAGGTATGACAAATACCCCATTGTCGACTAATATCTTATCCGCCTCCGGGGTAATTGGACCATTAGCTAACGCGGCTACCATCTTTGCCTTGATTTTAGACGCGTTTTCTCCTGTTATTACATTCTCCAGCGCCGAAGGGCATAATACATCAACATTTAATTCCAGTAAGTCTTCGTTACTAATATTTTCTGCTACTGGAAAGTTTATAACAGACCCGGTCTCTCTCTTATGCTGGAAAGACTTATGTGGGTCTAACCCCTGCTTGTTGTAGATACCACCTTTAGAGTCGCTAACAGCTACAATTTTAGAACCTAGGATATCTTTCATAAATATGGCTATATTTGAACCGGCGTTGCCATAACCTTGAACAGCTACTGTCGCCGCTGATAAATCAATATCTAGATGCTTAGCCGCTTCCATAATAGTAAACATTGCACCACGAGCCGTAGCACCTCCACGTCCCAGAGAGCCACCTATTGCGACAGGCTTCCCAGTTATTACTCCAGGACTATTATACCCCTTTAATTTGGAATACTCATCCACCATCCATGCCATTATCTGTGGGTTAGTATATACATCTGGTGCCGGAATATCCCTCTCAGGACCAATAAACTGCCATATAGCATCTACATAACCTCGGCTTAACCTCTCCAACTCACCAAGAGACATCTCCTTAGTGTCACAGATGACGCCTCCCTTACCACCCCCCAATGGGATATTTACTACCGCACACTTCCACGTCATCCAAAAGGCTAATGCTCTAATAGTATCAATTGTCTCATCAGGATGAAATCTAATACCACCTTTGCATGGACCAAGAGCATCATTATATTGAACCCTAAATCCTTTAAAAACCTTAACCTCCCCATTATCCATTCTTACTGGTATAGATACGTGTAACTCCCTCGCTGGTTGTTTAAGAATGGCATGAACACCCGGCTCCAAATTCAACATGCTAGCCACTTCGTCTAGTTGAGCCTGCCCAGTTTCAAACAAACTTACTGTTCTTTGTTCCATAACTTATCTCCTCTCCATCACCTATTATATTTTTACTGGTATACCCCTTTCCTTAAGGTATCTTTTAGCTTCGGGTATAGATATTTCCCCGAAGTGGAAGATTGAAGCTGCCAGAACGGCTGCTGCTTTACCAATTGTCACGGCTTGGTAAAGATGCTCTAATTTACCGGCGCCACCGGAAGCAGTAACCGGAATAGAGACCGCCTCAGCTACTGCCCTTGTCATCTCTAAGTCATATCCTTCCTTGGTCCCATCAGCATCCTTGCTGGTGAGCAGAATCTCTCCAGCTCCCAACTCCTCAACCTTCTTTGACCAATCAACTATATCCATTCCGGTAGGCTCCTCACCACTCCGCACCACCACTTCCAATCCAGGTAAGCCACTACCCTCCGGATTCTTCCTGCCATCAATAGCCACTACCAGCCTGTCGCTGCCAAACTCATTGGCTGCCTCTTTTACCAGCTCAGGATTTCCGACAGCAGCCGTATTTATAGACACCTTGTTCACACCAAGGTCAAGCAATGCCCTCATGTCCTCAAGGCTGCCAATACCACCGCCCACGGCAAAAGGAACAGTGACCACATCACAAACTCTCTTCACCCACTCCAGCCTGGTCTTCCTGTTCTCAACAGTGGCAAAGATATCGAGGAAGACAAGTTCGTCAGCCCCCTCTCGGCAATAGGCCTGCGCTGCCTCCACCGGGTCTCGGGCATCCCGCAGGTTTATGAATTTCACCCCCTTGACTACCCTCCCCTCTTTGACATCAAGGCAGGGTATAACCTTTATCTGTCTCATCTCTTACACCTCTCGGAAATTAATTAAGTCCTGATACTCCATGACCGTGCTCATGGCATGGTTTTCGACCTCTATGCCAGCTTCCTCAGCAGCCGCTACCGGGTTCAAACCACCGAGGAGGATTATCCCAATCCGATTGAGTTCTACCGGGATTTCACACACTGGCTCACTGGTGTTTCCCATAACAATTAAGCCACCCAACCCAGCCCTCTTCAGTTTAGCCACCACTGTTTCAACCATTGGCCGGCAAAGAGCTAGTATCTCACGGAAGTTGGCTAGTATTTTCCCGTCACCTTCTTTTGCCACCTTTGCCACTGAAGTCATCTTAGCTCTGATGAATATCTCTGAAGGGTCCAGAGAACAGCCAGTGTAGTGAATGAGTTCTACGAAGCGGAGAGGCTTACCATTCCGAATCTGAAGAATGCCGGCAAACCTGGAATCAATAGGAACCCCAGCCTTAAGTAAAGCGCCATTTACCACAATGCTGCAAACTGTAGCCAATCCTACCTTGCCCGGTGGAACGATTAATTCGCCAAGCATCTTACCTTCTTGAGCTACTGCCACCAGCTCACTAACACAAAGCCCTTCGGCAAAGACAGGCTTCATTGCCTGGAGCGCTTTGCTAAATTCTTTCTTTGTGAAAAAGGAGATATTAACCGGAACCGAACCAGTGCGCTTATCCCAATCAAAATCGGTGCGAAATGCCAGTAGCTCAATCCTTGAGATAGTAAAGCCAACTTTATCCCTGACCAGGGCACTCTTTAGCTCTTCTATCCCTGACTCGGTAATAAGTCTACCATCTCTACCCATAAGGTGGGTTAAACCCCGCTCATCCATCAGCTTGAGGTGGTAGCGTACCGCTCTTTCACCTAGCTTAACCCCGTAGTCTTTCAAACGGGAAGCAATAATCCTGGCTCCCAGTGGTTCCCGGGAGTCACTCAAGACCTTCAGGATGGAGAGTGTCTTCCGCTCAACCTCTTGCGTTTCAAAGCCTATCATTAGTCACGCTCAATTATTGAAATAGGTAACCGTTTTCCTATATTCTATCATATAAAAATATTTTGTCAACCCCCGGCACTAAGAGAAATCAATGCCTTTTTAAAATTGAGGAAAAGAGCGGAGCCTGCATAGCTGCCAGCGTAGATGCCAAACTTTCCCAGACTATAACGTACTGCTCAAACTCTCAGTGTGTGAATGGCGGTTATGCGTCTCGAGAGTTAAATATTCTGAGGCTTTGTTCGGCTGAAGGAAGGAGATAAGAGAAAGCGGGTTACTAAACTAAGCCCAGCTGCCTGAGTCTGATTAACATGGCTACCTTTGGAACATTAAAGCTTTCTGTCATCCTGTCCACATCTTTAACCTCCGCCCACTTTTCCTTTACCCACTCTCTAGGCATCAGAATACATATAGCGAAGTAGTCAGCTAACCATTCATTGAAATAACCCGCATCAATTCCCATTTTCCTAAACACAGGGCTGCCACTACGGTGGGCTAAGATGTGGAAAGCCTCGTGGAAGAGGGTATGTCTCCTCATTGCCGGCGGGTCTCTACTCCTGAGCTGTATTATCCACCTATTCTTGAGCCCCCAGATAGCGCCATGATGAGCCTTTAATGGTATCTTGCGTATTTCCACAGTACGCTTCGGGTCGAGCAGGGCAACAAGCACTGTTGGCGTTGGCGGGCCGTGGACTTTCCCCTTTTTGAGGTACTTGTATGCCAGCCTTTCTACCAGTTGAAACGGCTTACCGAGTTTTTGGGGTTCGGCTCCCACAAAATCATGCTTAACGACATTGAATTTCCCATCCTCAAGCAATTGTGCCATATCTATGACATGCTCACTAAGGCATCAGCCGTACTTTTTTCTGACTCGGCAATGCTCATATAAAGGACAGCGATTACCGTCGCCATGACCCAGGTATGACCATAACGCCTCTTCCCATCTAAGAATCTTTGCTCCCATACTTCCTCTCCCTCCGCCGCTCAATGAGGTCCTCAATCATAGTAATCAGGTCCTCATCCAGCTCAGTCGAGTATTTCTGGCGTGCATATTCACGAAACTCCGGCCACTGAGCAGGTCCTGTCTCGGCTACCCCAGGCAGGTGACCAACAACGAAAAGGACCTTTTCCAGGGGCACACCACTATACTCAGCCAAGCGCCGACAGGAGCGGATATTGGGAACATCCTGGTCGGAAAGCCAGCGGCTAACGGTAGCATGGCTAACACCCAAATCCGCTGCCAATTGGCTGGGTAAACGCTTACGACGCCGCATCAGCTCCTTCAGAAATGAAACGATGGGGACTTCTTTTGTGCTCATAGGCACATTTTATAAGGTCGCACCATCAACTGTCAACAACCGATTAAGGGTCATCTCTCCAGAAAAGCATCCCTCTTCTCCTTTTAGACAGGATTTAGCCGAGGGTATTGACAAATCAGGGAAGCAGTAGTATATTACTGTCCGTAGAGGAACAATATATGACCGTATAGGTAATACAGGGAGTATGAGAGATAGCCGTCATGAAGAAACAGGCTAACTATCTTAATTATTGTTTGCCAAGTTTTTCGCCATTTGGCAAAAGGAGCTGGAATTTATAGACAGGAAAGATGAGGTGCACTAATTGAAGCGTCAGCGAATGATACACACGCCGAATCCTGAGAGAGAGTTAGAAGGTGAAAATGAGAATTGCCCCAAACTAGATGAGTGTTACAAGATAAAAATGATTCTGGACAAAGACTTGCTAGATTTCCAGTATGCCGAGGCTATTAGGGCAGTGTGTGCTAATTGCTCAGAATTCAAAGATGGCGGTGGCTATGGTTATGAGACTCAAAACTAGGATTTTTGAATTGTGTAATGGGAGATACCGGAACCTGTCTGAGCTAGCTGAGGTGATGGGAATATTATCAAGCCAGATTTACTGGGTGAAAAGAGGGGCGCTCCATCGGTGAAAAATTCATCAGCGGGGCAATAAAAGCCCTTCCGAATATAAGTGAGACGATATTTTATGTTGGTTCAGAATAGCTTAGGCAAAATATTGAAGCAGCGAAGGGCTATGATACCACTAACGTTACACGAGCTGGCAGCCAAGTCGGGCGTGTCAGCACCATACATAGGTCGCATAGAGAAGGGAAATCGCTTTCCCTCAGCCTCAGTTCTCCGAAAGATTGCCAAACCCTTGGGCTTTGATGAAGGTGAGCTATTTACCCTTGCTGGCTATCTGTCCCCCCAAGCTTCCACTACTGAGAATAAGACTGGTATTGGGCGATTAGACCCTTATGTAGCCAGGATATTGGCCCAAGAATCTGTCAACGTGCAACACGCTGTTGTCGGAATTCTCAGCATCCTAAGCAGCCTTGCCAAAAGCGTTAAAAAAGAATAGCGGTATCAGCAAATACTAACAGATGCTGCATCTACGGCTGAAGAGGAAGCAGAGGTTAAGGAAGTAGAAGGAGCAATAGAGGAGAAATTGGAGGAAGCAAGGTCAAGAGCCGATGATGCTTCTTCCAGCTTAGAGCTATGAGGCAGTTCTTTACTAACTTAATCCTAATAGCCTTAGCCTCAGCCTTTCTCTTCCACTTCATTGTGCTGGGGATATACGGTGAGATACTTGTAGTGGAGCCAAATACTACAATCTGGGTAGCAGAGCTTGCTCTTGTAGCCGGTTGCCTGATATTCGGCTTCATAAATCTCTTCCGAATTGCCGAATAGGACATTCTATTTACTTAACACATGTGGGGAAATGTTAAGACAGACTTCTGGCTTTCTGGTTATGGAAATCATTTCAGAGCAAGCTTGAACATGGTGGGCTTAAGCGACAACTATCGACAACATATGAATCAGACGCACCTATAGCTTCTATCAATAGGCAGGCATCATCTGCCTCGCGCAGACCGTAAGTTCCTCAGGTGGTACCAATTTCCTTGGGCTGACACTGTATTCCCCATGCCTTACTATAATTCGGCTCATATTGTGAAAGGACAAACCCAGCACCTCAGTCTCTTACAAGTCACCTTAATTACTTTCAACTGGTTTAATATCCATAACCTCTTCTGATCTTTTCTGCTTAATATCAGCATCGCTTTCATATCCTTTATAGAGTGACCTTTCCCCCTTAACATTAGAGGTGGCAAAATTACAGACCATCAACGGCAAAGAACTACCTCGCCTTGCTAGATAAGCGTTGAGTTGCTATACTAGCTTATGATAAGTTATGAAGCTGTGGAGAAAACCCTTCGATTATACAGAGAAAGTTATAACTCCAGGTCAAGTATATATAGACAAGGAGAGATGTAAGGGTTGTGGCTATTGCGTGGAGTACTGCCCAAGAGATGTCCTCAAAATGAGTACGGAGTTGAGCCCTAAAGGGTATCTACTGGCAATGGTCGATGATGAGACCAAGTGTCTTGCCTGTGGCTATTGTGAGGTAATCTGTCCTGAGTTCGCCATAAAGCTCTCCACACCAATCAACGGTAGTGACGTCTAGCATAACAAGCCTATGACTAAAAATCCAACGCCTAACAGGGAGTTATTTGTTAGCGGAGATGTGGCCTGCGCCGAAGGAGCCATTAGCGCCGGCTGTTGTTTCTTCGCCGGTTATCCGATAACGCCAGCAACTGAGATAGCGGAAAGAATGAGTGAGCGACTCCCTCAAGTGGGGGGTGTTTATATCCAAATGGAGGACGAGCTTGCTTCCATGAACGCTGTACTTGGTGCATCCTGGGCAGGTGTGAAAGCTATGACAGCTACCTCCGGGCCAGGATTCAGCCTGATGATGGAAAACCTCGGCTTGGGGGCAATGCTGGAGACTCCCTGCGTACTGGTTAACATTCAGCGAGCAGGGCCGTCTACCGGGTTACCCACCCTAGTAGCACAACAGGATATGATGCAGGCCCGGTGGGGCTCTCACGGTGACTACGAGATAATAGCCTTATCACCGAGCTCTCCACAGGAAATCTTTGACTTTACTATCTTAGCTTTTGATCTCTCTGAGAAATACCGTGTCCCCGTGCTAGTCATGTCTGACGAGGCGGTAGGCCATATGAGTGAGAAGGTGGTCATACCGCCCATAGCACCAGACAGCCTTTACCAGCGGCGGCGACCCAAGGTAGCACCAGAGAAATATCTACCTTATAGACCTGATACGGACCTTGTTCCACCTATGGCTGTAGCCGGAGAAGGGTACCATTTCCACGTGACCGGTCTAACCCATGATGAAAGGGGTTATCCGGTAATGACTGCCGAGGCACAAGATAACCTGGTCCGTCGTTTGGTAGACAAGATACGACTCAACAGCAAAGCTATAATAAAGTACCAGGAAACTCAGGTTGAGGACGCAGATATCGTAGTCTGTGCCTATGGGATTACCACCCGCATCGCCCGATTTGCCGTACAAATGGCACGAGATGAAGGAATTCGGGCAGGACTACTGCAATTGATAACAGTATGGCCTTTTGCCGAAGAGCGTATCAGAGAACTCTCATCGCAAGCTAAGGCATTTGTAGTTCCCGAGATAAACTACGGTCAGATTGTGCTGGAGGTGGAAAGGTGCGTTGGAGGTAGAGCGGAAACAATACCTGTGCCCCATATGGGTGGAGACGTACACTCTCCTGAGACTATTCTTAGCGCCATACGAGAGGCAGCAAAGTGATTAATACTCTGAATGTAGAGACTGGATCGACCGAAAAATACCTGAGGCTGGACAGGCTGCCCCATATATTTTGCTCCGGCTGCGGTATCGGGCTAGCAATGGGCTGCTTCCTAAGGGCTATTGACCACGTTCAAATAGACCCGGATAAAGTAGCTGTGATTTCAGGAATAGGTTGCTCTGGCCGGGTAGCAGGCTATGTTAAGCTCGACTCATTTCATACTACCCACGGTCGTGCCATTCCATTTGCCACCGGCTTAAAGCTGGCAAATCCAGAGCTAAACGTGGTGGTTTTCTCTGGAGATGGAGACCTGATAGCTATAGGCGGCAATCATTTAATACACGCTGCACGCCGCAACATTACTATGACGGTAATTTGTATAAACAATTTCAATTATGGTATGACTGGCGGGCAGGTAGGCCCCACGTCTTCACTTGGAGCTCGCACCACTACCACTCCTTATGGTAATTTCGAATCCCCTTTCAATTTACCCTATCTGGTATCTGCCAGCGGTGCCACTTATGTAGCTCGGTGGACAGTGCTACACATACGGCAATTGCAGAAATCCATTGCTGAAGCTATGAATAAACCAGGCTTTAGCTTTATAGAGGTAATCAGCCCTTGTCCCGTAGTGTACGGTCGTCTTAACAAGAAGCCGCAGGGACTCGATGACATGCGGTATTATCAAGAAAAAAGTGTAATACGAAATGATGCTGACCCCAAGGATGCAGACATAGAGTTAAACGGGCCTATCGTGGTGGGTAAGTTTGTCGATATAGAGCGCCCCACGCTTAGCGAGCGTCTCAATAAGGTCGTTGAGAAGGCAAAAGGAAAGACAAAGGTATAGCCAAGGCGCAAGGCAATCTAATTACTTCAAATTAGCTAGGTGGTTGGTAAATGGGTAGAAAAGAAATCAGAATAGCCGGATTTGGTGGTCAGGGCGTTGTGCTGTCAGGCTTAATCGTAGGTAAGGCTGCCTCAATATTTAGTAAGGGATTCGCTGCGCTTACCCAGAGTTACGGCCCTGAGTCTCGCGGCGGTTCTTGCCGTGTTGAGGTGGTAATCAGCGACGCGCCCATAGATTATCCCTACGTGGTTAGCCCTCAAGTACAAATCATCTTGTCCCAAGAGGCTTACACTAAGCATGGGCAAAATTCATCACCAGGAACGCTGGTAATTGTTGATTCTGACTTGGTTAAAATGGACCCGACCCATAATCCCCAACCCCTTTCCATACCAGCCAGCTATATGGCCCGGGAGGAGATAGGACGTGCGGTAGTGGCTAACATTATCATGCTGGGATTCCTGACGGCAACAAGTAATATAGTATCCGCTGAAGCCCTCAAGAATTCCATCTTGAACTCCATCCCAGCAGGAACAGAAAGCGTCAATATGAAAGCATTTGAGCTAGGCTATAATTATGGTATTGAGCATGGCGGGAAAGTCTGAAGACGGCGTATCTAAAGGTGTTGCCGTCATTGGTAGCAGTGTGGCTGCGACTCAAGCAGCGCTTACTTTAGCCCAGATGGGTATTGAGGTTAAGCTAATCACAAACTCGACGGTATTGGGCTGGAATGGTGCTGCCAGTGATATATTGGGCAACTCCGCGCTAGACCAACGTTACCTCTGGCCCCTTTTTATACGGGTAGCGAGTCATCCTTTGATAACACTGTATAGTAGCGCCGAGGCAGAATATATAGAAGGGGAAAAAGGCAATTTCAAGATACAGGTGTTACAACACCCCCGCTATATAAACGAGGAACTTTGTACCGCTTGTGGTAGGTGTGAGGCTGAATGCTCGGTGGTGGTAACCTCGCTGCTGAGAGGCCAGAAGATAAGGCACAGTGCTATCCATAAACCGCTTCTTGGTGCCAAGACTGTCCCCTCGGCGTATGTCATAGATAAGAATGGATTTGCTCCGTGCCAGGTGTCCTGTCCTCTTGGCATCAACGTTCAAGGATTCATTTCCCTGATATCGAAGGGTAAAATTGATAAGGCGCTGGCACTAATAAATGAAGCGGCACCGCTTGGTGGGATATTAGGTCGGGTTTGTGGACATCCCTGTGAGGATAACTGCAATCGGGCTCAAGTTGACAGCCCGGTATCCATACGAGCTCTGCATCGCTATGCTGCGGATAATGCCCCTGGTGGAATTGTATATGGTCGTAAGTTTCCTGCCAGGTCTCGGGAGGGAAGGATAGCCATAGTGGGTAGTGGTCCCGCCGGACTAGCGGCGGCATGGGAGCTTACACGCCTGGGATACTCACCCACGGTATTTGAATCTCACGGAGTCATTGGCGGCATGTTGGCTACCGGTATCCCTCGTTTTCGACTTCCCCGAGAAGTACGAGAGAGGGAAATGGAGGCCATTAAAGATTTAGGGGTTGATATTAGGACAGGAATAACTGTGGGGCGTGATGTGACCTTTGCTTACCTCAAAGAGCGGGGCTATCGAGCCTTTTTCCTAGCTATAGGTGCTCAGAAAAATACCAAACTCGACATACCAGGCGAGGAACTTGACGGAGTTGTGGACTGCATGTCGCTACTGCTGGCTTTGAACCTGAAGGTGGACATCTTTGTGGGTTTGAATGTAGCGGTCATCGGTGGCGGTAATGCTGCTATCGATACCGCTCGTAGTGCTTTCCGTTCAGGGGCTAAAGAAGTTACTGTATTCTATCGTCGTACTAGAGCTGAGATGACGGCTAACTCCGAGGAAGTAGAGGAAGCAATTAAAGAAGGGGTGAAGATAGAATATCTCACCGTACCTGTGGAAATTCTGGGAGATGGAGGTAAGGTTACCGGAATACATTGTCAGCGAACAAAATTGAGTGAGAAGGTTATGGCCGATGGCAGGCACAGGCCAGAGCTAATATCGGGCTCGGACTTCGTGATGGATGCTGACCATGTGATAATTGCTGTAGGCCAGTTGCCTGACGCCTCACAGTTAAATATGGGGGGTCTGGCAATCGACAGCAATACGGGTGTTATTCAGGTAAATCCGCTAACGCTGGAAACTGGTATTCCGGGGGTCTTTGCCGGTGGTGACTGTGTTACCGGACCTAATAATGTTGTTGAGGCGGTGGCTACCGGGCTCAGGGCAGCAGAATCCATAGACAGGTACCTTCAAGGGCATGACCTTGAGACGGGGCGCAGCCTTGAACCACCAGCGACAGCTGAGATTGATATGGAGACAATAGAAGTATCACCTTATAAACGAGCCTCTATGCCAGTTATTCCACTACGAAAAAGGATTAACAGCTTTGAGGAAACAACCACCGGGCTATCAGCCGAGGCAGCGCAAATGGAGACTCAGCGTTGCCTCAATTGTGCCCTGTGCAGTCAGTGTCTGGAGTGCACTACGGTATGCGAACTAGGTGCAGTTTTCCACGATGATGCTATCAAGCACTTTGAGGTTGGAGCCGAGGTCGTACTCAAATTTCCTTCTCGTGATTTAGTAGACAAAGCCCCTGCCGATAACGCTGGTCAAGAAGCCCCCACAGAGGGGGTTCATATCGTTTCTTCTGACGATGGTAGCGAGACTATCAGCCAACTTATTAAAGCTATGGCAGTGGCACTAGAGAGTACTATTGAGCTCAAACCAAATAAAGTACCGAAAAACTGGGACCAGGACTCTACAGAAATGGACACAGATTTACAGCCCTCTCACCGGGTCTCGGAGCAACCTGTTGACAGCATGCGCCTAGGTGTATTTTTATGCCGCTGTGGTGGCAGTATCAGTTCAGTTATTGATTTTGGAACAGTGACCAGGAAATTATCAAATCTTACGGGAATAACCCATATTCAAGAGATAGCTCAGGCTTGTACCGAAGCCGGAGCCAAGCAAATAGCCAGCTATGTAACCGACAGACAACTGGACCGGGTGGTACTGGCAGCTTGCCGATGCTGTAATTCGGAGCAGGTATGCTACAGTTGCACTGACCGTCGAATGATGTGCCAACAGTACTTATCTCAACATCTTGTTTTGCCTCACAATGCGATTGTTGAATTTTGTAACATCCGAGAACAATGTGCTTGGGTACATCAAGATGACCCTAAAGGGGCTACGCGCAAAGCAGTGCAGATAATCTCATCGGGGGTTGCCCGTGCCCAAATAGTGCCGCTAATATCTCTAAGAAAAGAGTCTATTTTACCGAGCGTTCTCATCCTTGGCGGGGGGCTGGTCAGTGTTACTGCCGCCAGAGGGCTGGCATCTCGAGGTTACCAGGTTAACCTTGTGACAAGACAAGGAACGCAAGAGGGACAACAAAGGTATGATGAAACAATCCCACTCATGTTGGAGCAAACCCATGAGAAAAACTTGACAGCTAAACCCTGGCCTCGTTCTCTGAAGCTTCATGGCTCTCCAGGGAATTATGAAACCGTGCTGAAATATGGCCCTCAATCCGACCGTATAAGAACTGGTGCGCTATTGGTAGATATGGAGGGATTAAATAATGGAGAACCTCCTATACTTGATACAAGCTCTGGTGGCGGGCTGCTAGGCCGAATCGTATCCCGGCGAAAAAATCCAGTTTTTTCGCCTACTACCGGTGGTGACCTTCGCCAGGAAATCACTATTGGTGAGACTGCCGGCATATTTATGTTACCACATGATAGCGCTGAATTACCTGACGACCAAATTCTACTGGGTTTGGCTACAGCAGCCCGGGTTTCAGCCTATCTAGAGCAAGGCAGCATAAGCCCTCGAATCCTAGCGGTCAATATAGATAGCAAAATGTGCCGTGGCTGTGGTGATTGTACTGTCATTTGTCCCTACATAGAGATGCGAGAGCGTCAGGATGGGACGCTATATGCCTATGTTGATAATGCCCTGTGCCTCGGTTGTGGAGCCTGCATCGCCATTTGCCCTACAGATGCTATAACCCAGCCACTGCAAAGTGATAAGCAAATAATCTCTACATTACGTTCCATACTTAATCCTAGTCGAATACTAAGTGAGGTCTAAGCAGTAAATTGTATCCTAAAGTATTGATTTTTAGCTGTAACTGGGATGGGTGGAGCTGCATTGAGACAGCAACTAGTTCAGGATTTCGCTACCCTGCTTCAGTAAAGGTGGTAAGGGTAAGCTGCCTGTCTAGGATACACACAGGCCTGATACTTAAGGCTTTCGAATTTGGAGTAGAGGGAGTAATACTCCTTGGCTGTGAACCAGGTAACTGCCATTTTGGTTCTGATAGTGAATACATTATCAAAGAATATAAAAAGGCCCAGAATATTTTAGAAATGCTGGGAATATGGAAAGATAGGCTGGCTCTCGTTCAGCTTACTGCATTTGATGGTCATCAATTTGTTACGGAAGTAATGAAGTTTCTTGACGAAATTGAGCAAAGACCAGTCTCCAGGCGTGTTAGAACTGCAGTTTCCGAGCTCGCCTAAGATATGGAAAATTGACTTACATTTCCAACCTGATATTAAGGGGGCAGATAGTTAAGTGTTCGATTTACAGAGAGTTATAAACGATACCAAGGTACGTCTCTGCCTGGATTGTGGTAAATGCACTGCGGTTTGCCCGGTAACTCGATACGATGCGGAGTTTAACCCCCGGCTTGTCGTACAGGGAGCACTAAGTCAAAATGGCTACGGCCCTGTTGGCGAAACAATCTGGTCGTGCATCAGTTGCAATATGTGCATGGAGCGTTGTAACTATAATGTAAAATTCACCGACTTCATCAGATACTTAAGATATAAGGCGCTAGTCGAGGGAGCCGAAGTACAATACAACCATGGTGGAACGCCTCAGGCAATTATGCATATAATGGGTCGCAAAGACACTAAGCAGAATCGGCTGAGCTGGCTTCCGGGAGATATCAAAATAGATAAACATAGTGATACAGCCTTTTTTGTAGGTTGTGCTCCATATTTTGATGTTTTGTTTAGCGACCTGGGAGTCAAAACGATTGAAGGCACCAAGGGAGCACTGGCACTATTGAACCGGGCTCAGATACCCTTTACTCTTCTTCCGAATGAACGTTGCTGCGGGCGCGACTTGCTGGTAATGGGAGACATTGAGGGATTCCTGGCTCTAGCCAGAGCCAACTTGAATGAGTTTAAGAAACAGGGTATAAAAAATATTATCACCAGTTGCCCCGAGGGATACTATACGCTTAAGGTAGACTACCCCAAGTTTTTAGAGAACTGGGATATTAACGTTAGGCACATAACTGAGGTAATAGCACCAATTGTTGGGACTGACCAACTTGTTCTAGGCAGGCTTAATCAGAGGGTAACTTACCACGATGCCTGTACACTGGGCAGGTATTCAAGGGTGTTCGACCAGCCGCGTCACATCCTAAACTCGATTGACGGTCTAGAACTGGTGGAAATGGAAGATAACCGAGAAAAAGCGCTGTGCTGCGGTGCAAGCCCGTGGGCATTCTGCGGCTCAGTAAATAAACAAATACAAAAAGAACGCCTGGCTCAAGCGGCAGCCACCGGTGCTGATATACTGGTCACCGCTTGTCCCAAGTGCCAGATACATCTTAGATGTGCCCAAAAAGATGAAGAGAGCGATGATATACACCAGATTGAAATTCGTGACTTATCCGCTTTCGTAGCCCAATCGTTGTTGCCGCAGGAGGTAAGCTAGTTGAATTCAGAGGAACTCAGAATAGGTGTTTTTGTCTGCGACTGTGGTCTTAATATCGCTGGTTCCGTTGATACTGAAAAGGTAAGAGAGTCAGCAGAGAAACTTGACGGGGTGGTAGTATCCGTTCGAAATAAATACACCTGCGCTGACCCTGGCCAGGAGGAGATAAAAAGATGTATTCGTGAATATAGTCTTAACCGTGTGGTTGTAGCCTCCTGCACTCCTCGGATGCATGAGTCAACATTTCGCAATTGTGTTGCCCAAGCCGGGCTTAATCCTTACCTTTTCGAGATGGCTAGTATAAGAGAGCATTGCAGCTGGGTGCACTTACATGACAGGGAAGCAGCCACAGATAAGGCTAAAGATATTGTCAAGATAGCTGTGAGTAGAGCACGCCTCCTGCAGCCGCAAGAAGAGACCAAAATACCAATTACCGATAAGGCTCTGGTTATAGGGGGAGGAGTAGCCGGCATTCAAGCAGCTCTGGACCTAGCTGATGCTGGCCATCAGGTCTATTTGGTGGAGAAAGCAGCATCAGTTGGCGGCATTATGGCCCAGCTAGATAAGACTTTCCCCACCATGGACTGCTCGATATGTGTATTGGGGCCCAAGATGATGGATGTGGGACGCCATCAGCAAATAACATTAATGACTTATAGCCAGATAGAGGCAATATCGGGTTATGTAGGTAACTTTACGGTGCGTGTGCGGAAGAAGGCTCGCTATGTGGATGAGACAGTATGTAATTCCTGCGGGCGTTGTGCCGAGGTATGTCCTGTAGTTGTGCCTGACGAGTTCCAACAGGGCTTTTCTTCACGCAAAGCTGCCTACATCCCGTTTCCTCAGGCGGTACCATCTTCCTACCTTATTGATATGGAGCATTGCTTGGGGAATAGTCCAATCACGTGTGGAAAATGCGTTGATGTTTGCGAAAAAGACTGTATTGACTTAAATATGCAGGATGAGCTGGTAGATATTGATGTCGGCGTGATTATTGTGGCTACGGGCATGGATGTTTACGACCCTACCGCTTTGGACGAATACGGTTACACTCGTTTTGAGAATGTTATCACTACTATGGAGTTCGAAAGGCTGATATGTGGTGGTGGCCCCACTGAGGGCAAACTGGTGCGTCCCTCTGATTACCAGGTTCCCAAACGTATCGGCTTCATTCAATGCGTGGGCTCAAGAACGGAAAACAAGGGTTATCCTTACTGTTCTAATGTTTGCTGTATGAATACGATTAAGGATAGCCTGCTTATCAATGAGCACTATCCTGACACAGAAGTTTTTGTTTTCTACATGGACATCCGTGCCTATGGAAAGGGATTTGAGGATCTGTACCGACGTTCCAAAGAGGAAGGAGTACGCTACATTCGGGGTTTACCTGGCGAAGTAATTGAAGACCCTGACACGAAAAATCTCATAATAAGGGTAGAAAATACCACTACCTGTTTAGTAGAGGAACATGAACTGGATATGGTGGTACTATCGGTGGGATTAAAACCAAGCGATGACTTGAAACATCTTACCGGTATCATCAAAATATCCCAAACCGCAGATGGATTTGTCATGGAGGCACATCCTAAATTAAGACCTGTAGATGCGCCCACGCCAGGCATATTCTTCGCTGGCTCTGTTGAGGCGCCTAAAGATATAAAAGATAGTGTCACTCAGGCTGGTGCGGCTGTAGCTAGGGCCTCAATTCTGTTGAGTTCGGGCACCGTACATGGCGACGCCGTCAAGGCGGTTATTGACCCTGAGAAATGTCCATCATGTGGTCTCTGCGCCCGGGTATGTCCTTTTGGAGCAATTGAGGTAGATGTTAAAGCTAAAACTGGAGCCCGTGTTATTGCCGCCGCATGTGCTGGTTGCGGTGCCTGCGCAGCGGAATGTCGATTTGAAGCCATAACGATTCAGCACTTCCAGGATGACCAGATACTAGCCCAGATAAATGCCGCACTGGAAGAAGAGTCTGAGAAGAAGATAATAACCTTTCTGTGTAACTGGTGCAGTTATGCCGCTAGTGACATGGCCGGTATATCAAGAATGCAATACCCTCCTAACAACCGCTTCATCCGGGTAATGTGTAGCGGACGAGTGGATGAACACTTTATATTGCATGCATTCAAGCTCGGTGCCCCAATAGTGTTGCTGTCGGGATGTCATATAGGCGACTGCCACTATAGTAGTGCCAATCACTGGACAATGAAACGTGCCGACAGATTATGGAATCGCATGGAGAAGCTGGGTATCAGACCAGAAAGGCTGCAACTGGAATGGATCAGCGCTGCTGAGGGTCCCAGATTTGCCAAGATCATGCATGACATTGAAGATTTACGCCAGAAAGTCACCCAAGAAGAAATTGAGCATACTAAAGAGGTGCTTGCTGCCGAAAAGTTAACCCATTTGGGGAGTATTGAAGAGCCAAGTGTGGCAAGCTAACAGGAGCGCATGGAAGAGTCGTTAAAATGTCTTCGTTGTGGGCACGAATATAAGATATCGGTAGACCCCAAGCGGAAAGTTATGGAGAGGGTATGCCCTAGGTGCAAATCAAATAGTGTGCGTAAAACACCTTCCCCGAAGTAATAGCAAGCTCACTTTCAGTCTCTCTTATTAAGTATAGTCAAGTGTGATTAGTCAAAGAAACTCATACTACCTGCGTACTCGAGGAGCAAATTATTCTTTACCTCCGTATAAGACTCGGTCGAAGTGTAAGCCAGCAGCCGGGTGATACGGTCTATTGAATGCTTCGGGGTACTTCTGCATCAGTTCGTCTAAGTCGGCCTGTTCTACCTCAACCAGAAACCCAGCACAAACCATCCCGGTGGCGTTTTTAGAGATCGTGTTACGCGGGGTTATAGTGTTAATCGCTCCGCCTCTGTCAAGCTCTCCCGGGACTATGGGGTCATACCTGGCCCCGTGATCAATGTATACCACGCCGGGCATTATCCTCTCGGTCACGTAGGCACCAGCGAGGACTGCACCCCTCTCATTGTATATCTTAACTATATCGCCATTTTCTACGCTCCTCTCGGCAGCATCCACCGGATTAATCCAGAGCGGCTCGTACAGGTATCCATCTGAACCTCTGACTTTGCAAGTTTCTATTTCTTTGAACCAGGTAATATCATCGAGATTCGCATGTACTCTCCACCTCCCGTGATTTGACACAGTAAGTAAGGGATACTTGTTCGCTCTTGGATGCAGCCGGCTTTCCTGGTGTGACTCACCGTATGGAATCCAGTGCGGAACCGGTGGTCTTTCCTTGTCATCAGGGAAGTGCTTGGCTAAATTCTGGGAATAGAACTCTACCTTACCCGACGGTGTTTTCAGGGGATTTTTCTCCGGGTCATCATAGAAGTCCCGCATAAGAGTCCTGAACTTCTTCTTAGACCTTTCCCATTCCGGATTGACCGGAGCAACGAAGTACCCCTTTTCCTTAAATTCCTCGTAGCTCATAAACTGTGACACGCCTGAATTATCAAAGCCATATTTTATCCATTCCTCAATGCTCTTACCTTCCGTGACCTTTTCTAGCAATCCCAGCCGCTCCGCTATCATACAGACTATCTCGTAATCGCTCTTAGACTCCCCTATAGGTTCGACGCACTTTCCTTCAGGGAACATAACCTCAAATTGTTCACCCATGCTCTCTACCGCTATATCCTCTTCCTCAAATTTGGTATTAACCGGCAGGACTATATCGGCAAATCGACAGTCGTTTTCAAGCCATGGATGCTGGGCTAAGATGAATTCTATCTTAGGGCTTCTAAGCGCTTTTATATAATAATTACTATCATTCCAGCAGGTTATCCAGCAAGGCGTATCGGTCCATATCATATGTACTTCGGGATAACCCGGGACAGGATAGGTGTATTTCACGAATTGGTCTTCAACGGGCTCCGACCACAAGGGGGTACCGTACCAGCTGATAGGCGGTTCGAGAATGGCCTTGTGGATCATGTTCTTGGGAATTATTTGTTTCGGCCTAACCTGTCAATTCTCACAGTAAATGGCCACTTTTGAGGCAAAATTCTCACGGTAATTT
>CAZFRL010000007.1:0-44546 GCA_964521325.1 uncultured Dehalococcoidales bacterium
CATAAAGTTTTTCAGCCATTATTACCCTCCTTAAAATCTTACCTCGTGAAACTAATGCGTTTTGGTTTTCTATTTTTTATGCCTGTCACCTCCTCATTAATATTGACGGTATGGTTTTGGGAAGCTCCCTAGAACCAAATGGGGCGATTTCAATCAGCATTTTATAAACCGCCTATCTATATAATACACGTCTATTAATGGATATTCAACCAAGGGTTCCTTCTTATCTTCTGGTTTTAAGCCTAAAGCCCAAGCATGAAATTCAGCGCACATTTATAGATAGCAGACAAAAGCCCCTTTTGTTGCACAAAATGTCATGTTGTTCCAGTGGTGTCTACAGGGCTAAGGAAACTTCGCCATGACTCCACCCTCTCTCGGCGCTAATGTCTTGAATGTAAAGGGGGCCGGGGTTATGCTGACTTTAAAATGATGACCGGCGGAAAAGAAGTCTATTGATGAAAGAAGATAACATAGAATTGACACTAGAGTTTGACGGTTTGCCCATACAGCGTGAAACAGATTCGCCTTCTCTTTCGTTGCTTCGACCATTCAGAAGAATTGCCGAGTCAGGGAAGCCAACCGGCAGGATTAACTACGTTTTCTTTCAGGAAGATAGTTCTTTGTACAATTTGGGCTCATTGTGCTACTCCCCACGAAAGCTTCTATTGTTCTTCCCGGGCCTCAAATTTAGGTCTATAAAGTGGTTCCAAGGACCAAATCACACTTTGCGGGAAGATAAGCTAGTTGGAATGATTGACCACCTTACTTTGGAGGCAAGCGGCCTCCGGCTTTTCTACTGGCTACAAGGGGTTCAGGTGGTCGGAGGTTCAAATCCTCTCACCCCGACTTTAGGCGTGAAAAACCTTTATTCTTGACGGCTGGTGAAGTAGATGGATAATAGAAACAGGGGGAGCCATTACTGCTCCCTCTTATTATTTTAACGAGTAAAGGGCGAAGCACAAAGCGATGGCGACGGGCGGTGAATTACGTTTTTCAGAACTGATAATAAGTGCTTGACAAACATGAGTGATTGTGCTATTGTTCAGATGATTAATCAGGTGATGTTTCTTGAGGGAGAAAATGACAGAAAGACGTCAGCGGCCAATACCAGTAACCAACAGTGAGAGAGTGTTTCTTGAAGAGCAGAAGAGGAAATTCGAGAAAAAGAGTGGTGGAAATGGGGATTGGGGTGAATTCTTAGGCAGTGTAGTACTTCTTGGATTAGCTGCGATAGGTATTTATGCCTTAGCAAACGCAGCAGGCAGAACTAAACAGTCATTCGATGTAAATTGCTCCGTATGTAACCAATCATTTGTAATGGCAGCAAATCCGGGAACGCCCAGAGTTGTATATACAAAATGCCCATTTTGCCAAACAGAATTGGTTGTGAACTTAGGTAAAGTAATTGGATGATTTAGGGAGGAAATAAAATGAGTAGCAAGGCTGGACAAGTAAAACCGGATAAGGATATTGGAATGCAGGGTCAAAGCGACTTCGGCGAATGGTTAATGGGGTTCATAGTAGCAGGAGTGTTGGCAGTAGTAGGTTATAGTTTAATACAAGCGTCAGAAGAAATGTTCCGCCAACTGACAATACCACCGCCTTCGCCAAGGTTGCAAATTAGGACACCACCCAGTTAATAAACAGCCCAGCCTTGCTACTAACAATATAAAGTAATTACAAAAAAATGAATTTAAAGTCCAAGTTAGATTGATTGAATAGAATATATATAAAATGATCCACTAAAAGTAGGCAAGCGGCCTCCGGCTTTTCTACTGGCTACAAGGTTTGGTTACCTTGACCTGCCCTTGGTCGTCACATATTAGAGAGTATAGATTTCTGTACCAAAGGTATGAACCCAGTTCTTTTTCAAAACCGCTATCGCCTCATTGGTTTTATCCACGCCCACAATAACTATGGGCTGCCCGCTTTCCCCCCTGCCCAGGTAGGGATAGAAATAGGTGACATTAATATTGGCTGCCTTTAGGGGCTTAAGTACGGCTCGAAGGCCACCGGGATGGTCAGGGACCTCCACGGCTATTACGTCGGTTTCTTTTATAGAATAGCCATGGCTTCTTAGGACGTTGATGGTTTTAACCGGGTCATCTGTTACAAATCTCACCGTGCTAATATCGGATGTGTCAGCTACTGAAATAGCCCTGATGTTTATCCCTTCGGCTCCCAGGCATTCGCTCACATCTAAGAACTTTCCTGGCACATTCTCCAGACTAACCGAAATCTGTTTTACGCACATAACTTGCTCCTGATTAAATATGCATTCTAGGCATTCTTCATTTGTCTAACTTTTCATTCAAAGACTACCGTTAATCAAAACTACAGCTTGGATTAAAACAGGTCGTATCCTGCCATTAGTGCCTTCTTATTAATAGCTATCAGCTTTTGTTTATTCTTTAGAGTGTTTTTTAGCCCTTCAATTAAACTGGAGACGGAAACCAGTTTGCTTTTTTTAGTGAATGCACCCAGCATCACCATGTTAGCTGATTTTGGGCTCCCCAGTTCTTCAGCAATACTATTTGCTGGAACACTGACAATGTCAACGTCACCCCTTGAAATTTCAGCTTCTACCAGAGAGGAGTTGATAAACAGTAGACCTCCCGATTGTATCTGATTTTGAAATCTAACCAGAGAAGGTTGGTTCATGGCTACAATAAACTCCGGAGAGGAAGCCACCGGAGATGCAATCTCTTCATCTGATATGGCTACCGTACAATTGGCAGTACCGCCGCGAACCTCAGCGCCATAGGATGGCAGGTAGGTTACATTCTTTTCCTCTAATATTGCTGCCTGGGCCAAGTTGAGACCCATGGAGAGAACACCCTGACCTCCAAAACCGGCGAAGATTGTTTTAATCAGCATCTTTTTTCTTGGGTATATCCTTTATTACTCCTAAAGGAAACTCCTTCGTCATTTCTTTGTCGATCCACCGCCATGCTTCTAATGGACTCATCTTCCAGTTGATAGGGCAGGGAGAGAGTATTTCCACCAGCGAGAAGCCAAGACCGTCGATTTGTACCTGGAGTGCCTTGCGGATAGCCTTTTTTGTCTTCTTGATGTTAGCTGGAGAATTCACCGCGGTGCGCTCAATATATACCGCACCTTTAACTAGAGCTAGCATTTCGCTAATCCTGAGAGGGTATCCTTCTATTTTTACGTCCCGTCCGTAAGGAGTAGTGGTAGTCTTCTGGTCCCGAAGAGTGGTTGGAGCCATCTGTCCCCCAGTCATTCCGTAGACGGCGTTGTTGATAAAAATGGCGGTTATATTTTCCCCTCTATTGGCAGCATGTATAGTCTCGGCGGTACCGATGGCAGCCAGGTCGCCATCGCCCTGATAGGTAAAGACTATTGCCTCAGGAAACGCCCTCTTTACACCGGTAGCTACCGCTGCGCCTCTGCCGTGCGCCGATTCTGCCATATCTATGTCCAAATAGTAGTAAGCAAAGACCGAACATCCGGGTGGTGGGATACCGATAACCCTTTCCTGGAGATTCATCTCGTCAATCACCTCAGCAATAACCCTATGAGTAATGGAGTGACCACATCCCGGGCAGTAATGGAAAGGGTTTCTTTTTAAAGACTTGGGTCGGGTGTATACTTTTTTCATTTCCCTACTTCAAACCCTTCTGCTGATAAATACGTGAGACTACTCGAGCCACCTCGCTCGGGGTGGGAATTACGCCTCCTGGTCTCCCGTAGAAGGAAACTTCTCCTCCGCCTTCTAAGGCCAGTTGCACATCTTCTATCATCTGGCCCATATTCATTTCAAAGACGAGAAACTGTTTTATCTCCTTGGCCAGCTCTTGAACTTTATCGGTGGGAAATGGCCAGAGGGTGGTCGGCCTTAACATTCCTACTTTTTGGCCACTTGCCCGTGCATTCTTGATTGCCCCTTTAGCAATCCGGGCTGCTATCCCAAAAGCAACCACTATTAGCCTGGCATCTTCAACCAGAAAGGTCTCGCAAGTGGTTTCCTCTTTCTTAATCAATTGGTATCTTCTGAATAAACTCCAGTTAATCTCTTCCAGCTCGGCTGGCTTTGAGGTAAAGGTTTTGATAATCCGGCTCGGTCGTCCTTTTGCCCCCCTTAATGCGCGGCTTCTTACTGGTAACACTTCAGGAGCTTCGTGCTTGAATTCTATCGGTTCCATCATCTGCCCTAGCATGCCGTCTCCAAGAATGATTACTGGAATCAGATATTTATCGGCGAGGTCAAATGCGCGGTGGGTTAAATCTGCCAGCTCCTGTACCGATGATGGTGCCAAAACTATGGTGCGATAGTCTCCATGGCCTCCGCCCCGGGTAGCCTGAAAATAGTCTGACTGGGAGGCAGATATGCTGCCTAACCCCGGACCGCCTCTGGACATATTGACAATTACTGCCGGAAGTTCACAAGCTGCCAAATACGAGATTCCTTCCTGCTTCAGGCTGATTCCAGGACTGGAGGAGGAGGTCATGGCTCTGGCCCCAGTCAAACTGGCTCCGTATACCATATTGATAGCCGAAATCTCACTTTCTGCCTGAATGAAAGAGCACCCCTTCCTCCGGCTCAAGTGGGTGGCCATATATTCGGTCAATTCATTCTGAGGAGTAATAGGATAGCCAAAATAACACTGACAGCCAGCCCTGATGGCTGCCTCTCCAATGGCGCTATTTCCATTCATGAGAACTTTAGTCACGGTAAACCTCTATTGCCACTTCCGGGCATACTAGTGCACAGATAGCACAGCCTGTACATTCGCCACTATCATTAAAGACAACTGGTGAGTAGCCACTGGCATTTACCTTATTGGATGAAGAAATCACGTCCTTAGGGCAGAACGATATGCAGATCAGGCATCCTTTGCAAAGCTCTTGGTCAATTTCAATATATCCCTTCATCCTAACTTGTGTCCTTGAAAGTTATTATCCGACTGACCTGTTGGCAGAGCAAGTATATTCTTACTGCACAGCTTAACCCTGCCATCCCAGTTCCAGTAACTAGTGAATAGAATTTGGTATCTGCCATTATTATGTTTAGGCTATTATACTGAATTTGCGGTAAAAATGACATCGTGGATTACTGACGATTCATATTTGCATTCTAGCCCCATGCTTGTTCGAAGTCAATCTGGGCTCTGGCTGGGGGCACTCCCTTTCTTTATGAACTATTACTGGCTTTTGCATGGGTGGTGCCTTTGGTGTATAATATTTATGGTGGTTTCAGTTTAGGTTATTATATGCTCAGTCAAATTACTTTAGATTTACTAAAGTGCCGGATGACCAAAACTCGAGCCAACTACTTAGGAGAGGAGGTCATCTAATGAGCTTTCAAGACAAGTCACTCGAGTGTTCCGATTGTGGAGCTACCTTTACTTTCAGTGCTGAGGAACAAGAGTTCTTCCAGTCTAAAGGCTATACAAACGAGCCCAAGCGCTGTCCATCATGTCGGCAAGCAAGGAAAGCAGAGCGCTATGGGAATAGTGGCTACGGTTCCCGACGCCGAATGTTCACTGCCGTATGTGCTGAGTGCGGTAACGAATGCGAAGTACCTTTCGAGCCTCGTGAGGGTAGGCCTGTGTATTGTACTGAGTGCTACAATAAGATCAGACTGAATAGATAACGCGAGTTTAGCCATAAGAGCATACATAGGCTGGGGTTACCTGGCCTATGTGTGTTACTTTATCCGGTAGAACCCTCTTTACCACCCCGACTTGATATGCCCGGCAATAATGTCTATTACCTCGAATAACTCATACAGGGGCAGAAGATAAGAAGTCCTGACCCTGGCATATTCATATTTTTGTTCAGGGAAAATCCAAATATCACCTTTAAGCCCTTCAAGTACGATTTGTAATAGCCTGTCTTTCAGCCGATAATCAAGGTTAAGCTGCCGAGACAGGTAATCATCTCCTTTCCACTCGATATCGACCACTCTACCCCAGATACCTGAACTTTTCTTTCTTACCATCTTAGTTTTCTTCTTGTTCTTTTTACCTGGCCAGCTGGGACTCGTTACCAAATAATCGAGAAAATAATTGACTCCATACTGGCTGGATACACTGATAACATTTATATAGTTTATATTCCTACTCTCTATCTTAATGATTCCCTCAGACCTTTGCCCAGAAGCACGGCTTACCCCTACCTTTTCCTCTTCCGCACCCTTTTCTAGCAGAGAGGCTTTGACTCCTATCTCCTGGAGATGGTGAAGGAGTTGCGCCACATTTTGGGAGCTTTCCTTCCGTCTTTTTCTTAGAGCCAGTGGTATTCCAATGGCAGCTACCAGCGCAGCTATGATACCACCCAGAATATTTGCCCACTCCATTAGTTACCCCTTCTCTTTTAAAAATTAAGGTGTTGTTTCCTCCACCCTAACCCTTCGTGTCCTCAACGCCAGCAGGGTGATAGTGACAACTAGGACAATTATGCCTATAAACTGAGCCATGTGTAAACCGAAGAGAAAGGGCGTTCCTGTTCTCAGGAAAGCAATACCAACCCGCCACGCAGAGTATAAAGCAAGATAGACGAGAAATAGTGAGCCGTCGGGTTTGAGCCGTCCCCTTAACTTGAGTAATATCCCGAAAACTATCAGGTTATATATAATCTCATAAGGCTGGGTAGGGTGAAGAGCTACCCCGAGAGGGGCAAAGCTATCAGGATGAGTATAAACTACGCTCCAGGGTAGCCAAGCCGGTGCTGCTATTCCATGGCAGCAGCCATTTATGGTACAGCCTACCCTCCCTATAGCCTGAGCCAATATCACCGCCGGGGCTATGAGGTCAGTAAAGTAACCAAACTGAAACTTGCTTACCCTGCTATAGAGCCAGATAGCCAGAGCGGCACCCAAAACAGCACCATAGATTGTTAGTCCGCCACCACTAAGAATCTGCCCTGGGTGCTGGATGTAGTCAACTACCTGACCAGTAAGGACAAGTTCAGGGTGTAATCTGGCTACAACTATGTTATCAATAACATGGAGGAGTTTTGATATTATTATCCCGGAAGGAATGCCTACCAGTGCTGCCATGAGAATGGTGTCATAAGGAAGATTAGCTCCCCTTTTTACTTCTCGCAGCATCCATAGAACTATCACCACTATCGCCAGGGCAACCATAATGCCATACCATCTAACATTTAAGAAGACTATCGGATTTATAGATATCTCAATCATTATTCTCCCCGTAAATTAACTAAGTCTAGTTTATGAGCTGGTTTATCAACCTTCCCTGACCTTTGTTGCGTGAGGGTAATGGGCTAACTATTTCCTAGCTCGAAGCCCTTAATCATCGATGACTCATCTTCATAGTTTTCCTCTAAGAAGACGAGGTAATCCTGTAACAAGGTGCGTGCCTTATTATTATTGTCTTCTTTCACAGCACTCAGGGCACCTTTTAAAATTCCTATTTCAGTCTCAAATAAGGAGGCAAAGCCACAAATATCGCCACAGCAAGGAGCCATGCTATCAGCTCGCCAGACGTTAGATTGTTTCATATCTATCAACTGTTCTATTTCGGTAATACATTTCGTTTTCTTCTCAGGGTTAGCCAGCTTCTCTTTGATAGCAGTGATAGCCGCTCTAACGCTTTCTTTGTCTATGCTTAACATCTTCCTTTCCTCCAATCAACCCCTCTAGCAACATCTGGGCAGCCTTCTTATCCAAGGGTTTATTATTATTGCCACACTTAGGTGACTGAATGCAACTTGGGCAACCTTCCTGGCACGGGCATTCTTTAATCGCCTTCAGCGTAGCCTGCCATAACTCCTCCACCAGCTCAAAGCCCTTCTCGGCAATACCGATGCCGCCGGGGTAGGCATCATAGATAAATATCTGGGCTCTTCCGGTATCAGGGTGGAAAGGGGTAGATACGCCACCGATATCATTGCGGTCACAGAGGGCAAAGAGGGGAAGGATGGCGATAGCTGCGTGCTCAGCAGCATGTAATCCACCAGCAAAGTCTAATTGTGCCTCAACCAGACGATTCATAGCCTCAGATGGCAGGTCAAACCAGAGAGCCACGGTAGGAAAATGCTGAGGTGGTAGGTCAAGGGGCTCCTCACCAATTACCTCCTCGGTGAATTGTGCCTTCTTGGTGAAGCCAATCACAGTATTGGTGACCTCTACCTCGCCCAAGTATACCTTTACCTGCCGGCAACTTTTATTGCGGCTTACCTTGAAAATGTGTAAATCAGTGATTTCCTTAGTCTGAGTATAATAGGCAACGGTGGTCGGTGTGGCATAGGCAGTGCGATTAGCCAGGTCAAGCTCGGTGACCAAATAGGATTCTCCCTGATGGAGATAGATAGCACCAGGATGCACCTGAAAAAAAGCAACGCTAGCCTCTATGGTCTCCAGTAAGGAGTCAGTCGAGGTATCGATAAGGACAAAGTTTTCTCTAGAGGTGGAACGGATATTAATATCTTGAGCCGGGTAGGCAATTCTAGGTGAAAGATACCACCTCCTGCTGCGCTCCCTGAATATGCCCTGCCCTTCCAGCTCTGCTTTTTGTTGGTTTAAGGTGAGACCAAAAAAAGTCTCGTCGTTACTACTTAGTGGCAGCTCCCAGGCAGCGCACACGAGATGAGCTTTCAAGACATAGGGGTTATCAGGATTGACCAGGGTATTCTCAAAGCCTTTTTGGAAAAAGAAATCAGGATGACGCATGAAATACTGGTCCAGAGGATTATCCAGCCCGATAAGAAAGCTTATTGACTTGTCTCTACCTCGTCCACTCCTGCCTGCCTGCTGCCAGGTACTGGCAATACTTCCCGGATAACCGGTAAGCACCGTTGCCTCCAGGTCGCCAATATCTATACCCAGTTCTAAAGCGGTAGTAGCCACTACCCCTAGAAGCTGACCGTTAAAGAGTTCTTGTTCTATTTCACGCCGTTCCTGTGGGAGATAACCAGCCCGGTAAGCCTTGATTTTCTGGGCTAAGGCTGAGTTGATTTCGGCTAATCTTTGCTTTGAGTAGGTATAAATAAGCTCAGTTAGCCGGCGGCTGCGAGCAAAGGTTAGACTGCGGATATTATGGCTTACCAGCTCAGTAAACAAGTCGGTGGCTTCACTATTAGCACTACGCCGAACACTTTTGGCCTCATCTATGATTGGAGGATTCCAGAAGACAAAGTCCTTCTCACCATGGGGGGAGCCATCCCTATTGACTACGGTGAAAGGTAAGCCTGCCAGCCTTTCCGCATGCTCACCGGGGTTAGTGATGGTAGCCGAACAGCAAATGAATTGGGGGGTTGAGCCGTAAAGGCGGCAAATACGACGCAAACGGCGCAGCACACAGGCTACATGGGAGCCAAAAACGCCGCGATAGGTATGAGCTTCATCTATTACCACATACCTCAGGTGGCGCAGTAGCCTTGACCACTGGTGATGATTGGGCAGTATGCCAATATGGAGCATATCTGGGTTGGTAAGTATTATCTTGGCTCGTTTCCTTATCTCAGCTCGCTCCGCTTGAGGGGTATCACCGTCAAAGGTAGCAAATTCCTCTATTTTGAGCAGATGGGGGCAAAATAGCTCTTGTAAACCACGCAACTGGTCCTGAGCCAGGGCCTTGGTTGGGAAAAGGTAAAGGGCACAACTACCCGCTTCAGTTAAAATTGCCTCCAAAACAGGAATATTGTAACACAGGGTCTTACCACTGGCACTTGAGGTTGCCACTATCACGTTCTTGCCTTGTTTAGCGTTATTCACCGTTGCAGCTTGGTGAGTATAGAGGGGTAATAACCCGTGCTCACTGAGACAATCTTGAAGGCTGGCTACCAGGGGCTTGTCCAATTCAGCGTAGTTTGCTCGGCGGGGTAGAATATGCTCAATATGAGCGCTCTGACCGCTATAGGTGGGCTGAGCCATAAGATAGCTGAGGAAGGCTGAGGTATCCATTGTACTTCTTCTCACTAAACCGGCAAAATCTCAATTTCGTAGTCAAGCATTTCTATCTCAAACCGACCATCAACAATAAAGTCTATTACCTTTGACAGGACTTCGTTAGTGTAGCGTTTATCATTGCTAACGAAACTGATACCAAGAGTGGCTAACTGCCATAGGTCATTGTCGTCAACCTCAGCTATAGAAACATTAAATTTGCTTCTGACCCGGGTAGTTATGGATTTTAATACTCGCCGCTTACCCTTGAGCGATGAATTTTCGGGTAAACGAAGCTTAATCTTACATATGCCAACATTCATGATATATACTATCAATAACCAAATAAATCGGGTGAAGGCAAGGCAGGTGCTTCATTCCTAAGAGCGATAAACCTAAACTTAGTTAACGTAGCATTCTTGTCAATAGACCGGGTACAATTCTCTGGAATTTTTACTATACCGCCTACATATTGTTAAGTCAAGTTGGGGGCTGGCGGTATAAAAAATCGGGGTGGAAAATAATATAGTGTAAGGATATAATTATAAGAAGAGGTGGAAATTATGAAGGTCATTTTCCTTGAAGATGTGCCTAATGTGGCTAGAGCCAGTGATATAAAAGAGGTGGCTGATGGCTATGCTAGGAATTTTCTCCTACCCAAAAAGCTAGCCCTCTTAGCTAAGCCTGGGGTTACTAGAATGATGGAGGCACAGCGTCGAATAAGAGCCAGTAGCCAACAACAAACAGAGGCTGAATTGGTTGAGCTAGCTAACCAGCTAGACGGGAAGGAGGTTAGCCTGAAGGTTCGAAGTGGAGTCAAAGGCCATCTATATGGCTCAATCACCAGCGCCGATATTGCTGCTGAGCTTCAAAACACAGCTGGGTTAGTTGTTGACAAAAGAAAGATAGAGTTAGCCGAACCTATCCGCCAACTTGGAAGCTATGAGGTGGCCATTAGACTGGCTAAGGACATAATACCTAAAGTAAAGGTTAGCGTTGTAGAGGAGGAAGCGAGCTAGAATGTATAGTGAAAAATTGCCGCCGCATGATATTGATGCTGAGGAAGCGGTCATTGGCTCACTCCTGATAGATGGCACGGCAATTTATAAGATTGCCACCTTCCTTCAGCAGCCAGACTTCTATAGTGAACGGAATCAATGGATATATGGGGCATGCCTATCGCTTTACCAGCGCAATGAGGCAATAAACCAAATTACAGTAGCTCAAGAGCTGGACCGACAGGAAAAACTGGAGGCGTGTGGTGGTGCTGCCTATCTAAGTCACCTAATATCCATATGCCCTACCTCGCTTGATATTGAGCATTATGCCCAGATTGTTTATCGCCTGTCCGTGATGCGCAACCTTATTAGTGCTGCTGACCGAATTGCTGCCATTGGTTATGAGGCTGACCCGGATGTTGAGACCTCCCTCAGTAAAGCTGAGGATGTTATATTTAGACTGCGTCATGGACAGAGCCCGCGGGACTTTATCCATATCCGCCAGGTGCTAGATAGCTATTTCGAAACCACTGCTCCCGGCGAAGAAGGCTACCCAGAGGAGCCACTCCCCTATGTGCCATCTGGTTTCGCTGGTCTGGACGAATTCTTAGGCGGTTTTCAACGCTCAGACCTGACTATTATCGCTGGCAGACCCAGCATGGGCAAAACAAGCCTAGCCCTTTGTATCGCCAGAAACGCTGCCGTGGAGCAAAAGGCTTGTGTGGCTCTGTTTAGCCTGGAGATGGCACGGGAGCCTTTGGTGCTCCGTCTGCTATCTGGTGAAGCTAAGGTCGATTCCAGGCGCGTTCGCCTTGGGCGCCACAATGAAGATGAGGAAAAACGGATTATGGATGCAACCGGCATCCTTTCCGAAGCAGCCATATATATTGATGATACCCCCCAACTCCGAGTAGTAGAGATGCGGAGCAAGGCTCGCCGACTCCACTATGAGCATGGCGTTAACCTTATTATTGTCGACTACTTACAACTGATGGCGGGGGATGGAAGAGGGGAAAACCGGGTTCAGGAGATTAGCTACATCTCCCGTTCACTTAAGGCACTAGCTCGTGAGCTTAATGTGCCAGTGCTGGCGGTATCACAGCTCAGCCGGGCCGTGGAATGGCGGGCATCACACAGACCTCAACTCTCTGATTTGCGTGAATCCGGCAGCATTGAGCAGGATGCTGATATTGTCGTATTTATCTACCGGGATGAGGTTTACTATAACAAAGCCGACTGGGAAAGGGAACACCCGGATACAGATATCCAATACCCACCACCGGCTGAAATCATAATCGCTAAACACCGCAATGGTCCTACAGGGCAAATTAACCTGCAGTTCAAACCCTCGCTAGTTAAATTCGAAAATATTATCTCCGAAGAGCCAGGTTTATTATGAAGCAGTTTAGTGGTTTCCCAGCCAAGATGGAGTTTACCCCCTTGCCTAAATTTTTCCTTACCAGTCTACTACCACGAATCAGTGATATTATTGAGCTAAAGACAACCCTCCATATTTTTGAGGCACTTTACCGTAAACGGGGCTATCCTCAGTTCATCACCTATAGAGAATTGCTGGGTAATACAGGCCTGATGAGCAGCCTCAAGGGGGTGACAAAGCCACCTGACAAGGTACTGCGTAACGCCCTGGAGATGGCAACCAAGCGGGGAACCATCCTCCATATGGCGTTAGATAGAGACGGGGTGGCTGAGGATATTTATTTCCTCAATAGTGCTTACAATAGACAGGTTGTGGCTAAGATTCAGAGTGGTGAGCTTCACTTAAGCGGGCTAAGAGCCGGGGGGCAAATTTACATCGAGACCGAGGAACAACCCGACATCTTCACCCTCTATGAACAGAACATCGGTATGCTAACCCCGATGATTGCTGACGAACTCCGTGAGGCAGAGAAGCTTTACCCTGTGACCTGGATTAAGGATGCCATTAAAGAGGCGGTTTCCCTTAACAAAAGAAACTGGAGATACATTGCCAAGATTTTAGAGCGCTGGTCATCAGAAGGTAGGAGCGATGGAACATATAGGCGAGATTTTAAAAAGACAGACCCAGATAAATACATCAAAGGCAAATACGGACACCTCGTCAATCGCTGAAGAAGCAGAGGGGGCGTCACCAAGTTCAGTCTGTCCCATCTGCAAAGGGGCAGGATTTGTTCATCCCCTTCTCCCCTCAGGCAAGCCAGATTTTAGCCGGGTTGTTGCCTGCCGCTGCACCAGAGGGGAGCTAGATAAGGAGCAGCAAGCCCGCTTACAGCAATATAGCAACCTGGGTTCGCTGGCTCGCTTCACCTTTGACAATTTAGTACCACAGGGCAGGAGCGGGAGTCCCATTAATCAGGAGCAATTCAGCCGTGCTTATAATGCAGCCAAGGCATTTGCCGCTAATCCCGAAGGGTGGTTAATTCTGGCTGGTCCCAGTGGCTGTGGCAAGACTCATTTGGCGGCAGCTATTGCCAATGAGCGTCTTAGCCACGGCTACCCAGTTTTCTTCATTACCACTCCTGACCTCCTAGACCACCTTCGTTCTGCGTTTAGTCCCAATAGTGAAATACCTTATGACGAGCTCTTTGACCGGGTGAGCAATGCCCCACTGTTGGTCTTGGATGATTTGGGTATCCAGGCTGGCACGCCATGGGCTAAGGAAAAATTAGACCAGTTGTTAAATCATCGCTTTAACAGGGAACTGCCCACCGTGATTGTTACTATCGTTCCTATTGAGCAGCTAGAGGAAAGGATACGCACCCGGCTAACCGACCCTGAGCTATGCCACATATATCTAGTTGAGGAAAAACAACCCTCCCTACTAGACTACAGTGGTGGGCTCAAGCTAGAGCTACTGAGAACTATGACCTTTGACAATTTTGACTGGAGGCGGGTTAACCTGCTGCCGGAGCAGCGTGAGAACCTGGAAGGGGCATTCCGCCTGGCCCTTGAATTTGCTAAATCACCCGACGGCTGGCTGGTGTTACAAGGGGATACCGGCTGTGGTAAGACTCACCTGGCAGCAGCTATCGCTAACTATCGTCTTCAGGCTGGTAAGCCAGTCTTGTTTGTAGTGGTACCTGACTTCCTTGACCATCTGCGCTCTACCTTCAGCCCTGAAAGCAAGGTATCTTACGACCAGTACTTTGAAAGCGTAAAGAATACCCCGTTGCTCATCCTGGATGACTTTGGTGAGCAGTCAACCACCCCCTGGGCACAGGAAAAGCTCTATCAGGTTATCAACTATCGCTATAATGCACGGCTGGCAACAGTAATTACTACCCGTTGTTCACTAGATGAGATTGATAGCCCCATCAGTTCCCGACTGGGAGACCTCAAAATCAGTACGTTGTGGAATATCATTGTTCCCGACTACCGAACTGACGCAACCGCTAGTCGAAAGAAAGTAACTCGTGGTGGCAGAAAGGGACGCTGGAGTAAGCAGTAATTTGCATACTCAATAAGCCTTCTGGTAAAATCAGGAAGGTCTTATCGGAAGAAGCTTTAGAGATGATAAACCTTCCCGTCTTGGTGCTAAATCAGAGCTATGAGCCACTCAATATCTGTCGAGCCCGGCGAGCAGTGGTACTGCTTTATGAGGGCAAGGCTGAGATGCTGGAGAATGGCACCGGTTTTATTCACTCGGTCAGCAATGTTTTCCCCGTGCCTTCGGTAATCCGACTAGCCTATATGATTAAGCGCCCCCGACCAAAGATGAAGCTAACTCGCTTTGAGGTTTTCAACCGTGACCAATATACTTGCCAGTATTGTGGTCAGGAAACCCACCAACTTACCTTAGACCATGTCATCCCGCGACATCGAGAGGGTCAACACACCTGGGAAAATGTGGTTAGTGCCTGCATATCCTGTAATCGTCGTAAGGCGGGTAAAACCCCTAGCCAAGCTGGGATGAGATTAATTCGTCAACCAGCTCCCCCGCGCGGTAATGTCTTTTCTTATATCCCCTACCACTATCGGCAAACCCGGCACGAATGGCAAAAATACCTCCCTCAATAAAACCTGATGGTTCATGATATAGCTTAGCTCTTCTCACCCGGTTGGTGCCCATTCTTAATAGTAGTAACCTCACTGAGAGGCAATTCCACAGTCGCCTTGCTCTCCAGTTCAACCAATACTGTTTCCTTTAGCGGGTTACCGCCGACTACAGTGGCTGTCCCCATAGAGGTAGATACTTGCTGACCCTCCTTGGGCAATTTCTCTCTCATTGTATGGTATTGCTCATGCTCATAGGTCAAGCAGCACATCAAGCGACCGCAAACACCTGATATCTTCATCGGGCTAAGGGATAAATCCTGCTCCTTAGCCATTCTAATAGAAACCGGGTCGAACTCCTTTAAAAAGCTCATACAACATAGAGGACGACCACACTTGCCAAAGTCACCTACCAGCTTGGCTTCATCCCTAGGCCCTACCTGCCGTAGCTCCACCCGTATTTTAAAATGGCTGGTTAACTCTCGAACCAGCTCGCGGAAATCAACCCTCTGGTCAGCACTAAAAAGAAAGGTGAGGCGGCTACCATCAAGATTGTATTCAGCCGATAGTAGTTTCATCGGCAGACCTAGTTTAGCAATGAGCTTACCACACTCAGCTAAAGCCTCTTCTTCCTTGTTGGCGAATTCTTGGGCACGCTCAATATCCTCAGGTTCTGCCTTACGCACTACCGGCTTCAGCGGCCCGCTTACTTGGCTAGCCAGTACCTGCTCAGGAGAAATGACTACCTGCCCCAGCTCCAGACCACGGGTTGTATTGACTACTACGTAATCATTTACCTCTAGGTCAATGTCCGCTGGGTCAAAATAGTACACCCTACCGGCTTTTTTGAACCGTATGCCAACGATCTTATCCATTCTTCCTCCTAGGTATGCTCAGCATTAACATCTCCAGCACTAGCTGTGGATTAGCATTCTGCCTAAGCTGTTCCCCAGCCGCCTGAATATTGTTAATAACGTCTTTTGTTTGACCCAGAGTATAATCCCTGGACATCTCAACCAGTGTAGCCTCAAGGTCAACATTAGTAATGGTATCATTGTTGCCTATCTTTACCAATAGCTGGTCATGCCACCAGTCAAGCCACAAGCTAAGCACCTCGTGAACCAATTCCCGGTTTCGGCTAAATTGAGCTGCCAATTGGGCAGCGTAGGTGAAACGTTCCTCATAATCAGCATCGATGGTGTCGAGCAATCTACCCATCCTCTCCGTACGCTGCTGAAGCAAGCTATCATCAAGGGCGGCTGAGAGTGCCCAGCCCAGGCAGCCGTGGCAAAGCCGGGCTAGAAGATTAGCTTTGGCGAGCTCAATGCCCCATCGGGTATTAAGGGCAGCTTCTATCTCACCAGTCGCCAGAGGGGGTAACTCCAGTCGCTGGCAGCGAGAAACCACTGTCGCTGGCAGTAGCCGCTCATTTGTAGTTAGCAATACAAAGATTACCTTGCCTACAGGCTCTTCCAGGGTCTTAAGCAAGCAGTTAGCTGCCTCGTTTGACAGGAGCTCAGCTCCATCAATAATAAATACCTTATACCTGCCTTCGAAGGGTGGTAAGCTAGATGAGTGCTGCATTTCCCTAATCTGGTCAATGCTGATTTCTGCCCGAGGCTTAGCCTCAACCGAGTTGCCATTACCAGCCAAGCCTATAACTTGAACATCGGCATGCTTGGCTAAAGCTATTTTTTGACATGAGGTACACTCACCACAGGGAGGCTCAGCCGCCTCACAGTTCAACGCCTGAGCCAGATTCAACGCCAATACCATCTTGCCCACATGAGGCGGTCCAACAAAAAGATAGGCATGAGCCAGAAGTTCCTTCTCCAGGCTATGCTGAAGTAAGGACACGACTCTGGTTTGCCCAACTACCTGCCACATTCAAAACCTTCCTTGTTTACCATCCAATCATCAACCCGTTTAGGAAATCTAACGGAGTCAACACTCGGCTAAATCAAATCACACTTGGTTAGGTCATCAAAGGTCTCTCGGCGCCGAATAAGACGGGCATTACCTGCCTTGGCCAGAGCAATAGCTGGCTTAAGTGAGGCATTATAGTTGCTTGCCATAGGCAGGCAATATGCGCCACAGTCAGGTATGGCTATAATATCGCCCGACGAAACCGGGGGTAGATTAATATCTTTGACTAATATGTCACCTGACTCGCAAAATCTGCCGGCAATAGTGACCTTCCCGGCTTCCTTCTCTAGCATCTTGTTAGCTACCACTGCCTCATATTGAGCCCCATAAAGGGCAGGGCGGATATTATCACCCATACCACCATCTACTGAAACATAACGTCTAACACCCGGTATATCCTTAACCGCACCCACACTATATAGTGCCACCCCAGCCTGCCCCACTATCGCCCTTCCTGGTTCGATGATAAGCTGCGGTAGTGCCAGCTTTAGCTCCTGACATTTACTGATAAGCTTACTCGTTATCGCCTCAGCATAGACAGCGGGGGGTGGAGCTGGGGAATCCAGCGTATATTGAATAGCAAATCCCCCACCAATATTTAGTTCTCCGAGTTCAAAACCGTGCTTCTGCTTCATTTCGGCA
Organism: uncultured Dehalococcoidales bacterium; assembly: GCA_964521325.1. GTDB lineage: Bacteria > Chloroflexota > Dehalococcoidia > Dehalococcoidales > CAZFRL01 > CAZFRL01. The sequence goes on from CAZFRL010000007.1 coordinate 17,431, forward strand.
GCTAGGTCGAGTATAGACTCAATAGCCTGTTGATATGGCTCAATCCCAAAGATAAGAGAACCTAAATGAAAGTGTAAACCGATAAGGTTGAGGTTAGGCGCTGACATAGCTTGAGCTACCGCCTCATCCCCACTAGATAGGGGGAAACCAAACTTGCTATCAATAACACCGGTAGCAATATACCTGTGGGTATGAGGGTCTACCCCGGGAGGCAGACGCAGTAATATATCGGGTATACAGCCCTGCTCCTTGGCTGCTTCATTTAATAGGCTGAGTTCACGGAAGTTGTCCACCACGATGCGACCAACCTGCCACTCTAAAGCCAGCCTGATTTCCTCGGCTGACTTATTATTGCCGTGGAAGTAGACTCTATCTAGGGGGAACCCAACTGACTGGGCAATGCTGAGCTCGCCGGCTGAGACTACATCCAGCCCCAGCTCCTCCTCCTTAAAGATAAGCGCCAGAGCCTTATTTATGAAGGCTTTAGCGGCATAAATGACTGCAGTATTGGCATAGCGCTGGCTAAACTCGGTTTTAAACTCAAGACATTTACTGCGTAAGCTAAGTTCATCAAAGAGATATAGAGGCGTACCAAACTCAGCGGCTAGCTCCACAGTGTCACAGCCGCCAATTATCAGGTGAGCCTGACGATTCACCTCGGCAGTGAACGGGAACAAAGAAAGCCTGGGTATTCCTTGCCTAATAATCATCTTCTACCCAATGTTAGCAGTGCCCAGCAATGAAGTCAATTTATGATTTCCTGTCTACCTTGCCTAGTTAGATTTCTCTCCTGCAGGGGTGATTGTTTTTTGAGAGGGCGAAGCCCCTTCTGCCCTCAAATTGACCTGAATGAGGAATTACCGCTAGAATATCTATAAAAGAGGTGAAATTTTGTATCAAAAGACAACTCTGGCTAATGGGCTGCGGGTTATTACTGCCACTATGCCTCATACCCCTTCGGTATCCATCTGTATCTTTATCGGCGTCGGCTCCCGATACGAGACGGAGGCTGATGCCGGCATCTCACATTTTATTGAGCATCTGCTTTTCAAAGGCACCCAAAAACGGGCAACCGCTAGGGAAATTTCGGGGGCAATTGAGGGGGTGGGAGGAATCATTAACGGTGGAACTGACAAGGAATTAACCGTTTATTGGTGTAAGGTGGCTCAATCTCATTTCTCTCTAGCCCTGGATGTGCTCTCAGACCTACTGCTCCATTCCAAGTTTGACCCTGTAGATATAGAAAGGGAACGCCAGGTTATCATTGAGGAGATTAATAGGAGTAAAGATTCTCCAGCACAGTGGGTTGATATGCTTATTGATGAGCTTTTGTGGCCCGGGCATCCCCTGGGACGCGATATAGCCGGTAGTAAGGAGTCAGTGGCTGCCATTACCAGGGACACCATGCTTAATTATCTAGCCGGTCAATATCAACCTAGTAATACCGTAGTTACCATTGCCGGTAACATCCAGCATCAGGAGATGGTAACCGCTGTTAACCAAGCCATTGGTAACTGGGCTGACCAGCAGCCCCATTCTGGGTATTTAACTTATAAGGAACAACAAGCCAGGCGACTGCAAATCGAGACACGGGATACAGAGCAAGTCCACCTGCGCCTGGCACTACCAGGTTTATCCCTCCTTCATCCCAAGCGCTTCAGCCTTGACTTACTTAATGTCATCCTTGGCGAGGGTATGAGCAGCCGCTTGTTTGTTGAGATTCGTGACAAGCTGGGACTTGCCTACAGTATTCACAGCTATGTCGAGCACCTCCTTGACACTGGCTCGGTTACTGTCTGTGCCGGGGTGGAACCGCAAAACCTGCCTACAGTCATCACAGCTATCCTAGAGCAACTTTCCCAACTCAAGGAATTAGTCCCTGAACCTGAACTGGCTAAGGCAAAGGAGCAATCGAAAGGACGTCTGCTACTACGTATGGAGGATAGCCGTAATGTTGCTGGCTTGATAGGAGGGCAGGAGATTCTCACCGGGCACATTCTTAGTGTCGACCAGGTAATATCTATTGTTGATGCCATCACTGCTGATGAACTAAAGCAGTTAGCTCAAGAGCTATTGGTGGGTAGCCAGCTCCGCTTGGCAGTAGTTGGTCCCGTCACTGATGGGGAACCCCTGGAGAAACTTCTGAAGCTGTAAAACATAAATAACGAGATAGCCGCAGTCCGAAGACCACGGCTATCTTCAATCTCTTCAGGCAAAAGCCGATTAGTACATACCACCGCCAGGCATACCACCGCCAGGCATTTCAGGCATCTTCTCTTTCTCTGGAATATCGCTCACCAATGATTCAGTAATCAAAACCATTGCGGCAATGCTAGCCGCATTTTCCAGACTAGACCTTACTACCTTGGTTGGGTCAATAATGCCCTTTTCCACCATATCACCAAAGTCATCAGTTTCAGCATCGTAGCCAACCCCGGCTGGACTTTTCTTGACCGTATCCAGTATCACGGCTCCATCTCTACCAGCATTTGCCGCAATCCACCGAATCGGCTCCTCTACGGCTTTCCTGACAATATTAACACCGGTAGCTTCATCCCCACTAACCTTTAGCTTATTCAGAACTGAAACTGCCTTGAGTAAGGTAATGCCACCACCAGGCAGAATACCCTCTTCTACAGCGGCACGGGTCGCCGATAACGCATCCTCAACCCGGTGTTTCCTCTCCTTAAGCTCGGTCTCAGTAGCAGCGCCTACCTTAATTACAGCTACTCCTCCTGCCAGCTTCGCCTGTCTCTCTTGGAGCTTCTCTCGGTCAAAGTCAGAGGTTGTCTCCTCAATTTGAGCCTTAATCTGCTTGATTCTCCCTGTGATTGCCTCGTCTGAGCCTTTACCCTCAACAATGGTAGTGTCATCCTTATTACAGGTTACCCGGCGAGCCCGCCCCAGGTCTTCCACAGTGACTGAGTCCAGCTTACGCCCCACCTCTTCCGAAATCACCTTACCATCGGTAAGAATTGCCATATCTTCCAGCATCGCCTTGCGCCGGTCACCAAAACCGGGAGCTTTAACTGCCAGAACATTTAGGGTTCCCCGTAACTTATTGACCACCAGGGTAGCTAGGGCTTCACCATCCACATCCTCAGCTACAATTAGCAGGTTCTTTGATACCTGGAGTATCTTCTCAAGAGCTGGTAGAAGGTCAGAAACAGCTGAGATTTTCTTGTCAGTAATAAGGATGTACGGGTCATCAATAACTGCCTCCATCTTCTCAGCGTTAGTAACGAAATAGGGGCTAATGTAGCCGCGGTCAAATTGCATACCTTCCACATACTCTGTCTCGTACTTTACCCCTTTGGATTCCTCAACAGTGATAACCCCGTCCTTACCAACCTTTTCCATCACCTCAGCAATTAAATCACCAATCTCGCGGTCGACAGCGGTTATAGTAGCCACCTGAGCAATCTGTTCCTTACCCTTTACCTCGGTAGACACCTTCTTAAGTTCGTCAACAATGGCTTTTGTTGCTTTCTCAATGCCTCTCTTTAGCCCCATCGGCTCGGCTCCAGCAGCCACATTCTTAAAGCCCTCGGTAATGATGGCCCAAGCTAGAATTGTTGACGTAGTGGTACCATCGCCACAAGCATCATTGGTCTTAGTGGCTGCTTCCTTAACTAACTGCGCCCCCATGTTCTCAAAGGGGTCGGGAAGCTCAATTTCCTTGGCAATAGTAACCCCATCATCGATTACGTTTGGTCCACCCCATTTTTTATCTAATGCCACACAATGCCCCTTCGGTCCTAGTGTCACCTTGACCGCATCAGCCAAAGTATCTATTCCTCTCTTTAAGGCGTGTCTAACCTCTTCATCAAATATAATCTGTTTAGCCATTTTTCTTATCCTCCTATCCTAAATTGGACTTGTTACTTAACTTTCTTAGCCAAAATATCGCTCTCGCGCAAAATTATCAACTCCTCAGCCTCAATCTTAATCTCAGTGCCTCCATACTTAGTATAGAGCACAATATCTCCCACCTTAACATCCATAGTTATCCGTTTTCCATCCTCGGATAGTCTGCCCGGACCAACAGCTATAACCTTCCCCTCCTGGGGTTTCTCTTTAACTGTATCAGGCAAAACAATTCCCCCCTTGGTCACCTCCTCTCTTTCAATCGGTTTAACCACCAGCCGGTCAGCCAGTGGTTGAAGCTTGATTGCCATTTCACTCCTCCTTCAATTCATTAGCAGTCTCATATCAAGACTGCTAATTCTATATAATAGCGCAGATAGACATGTATCGCAACCCAACAAATAGGCATTTATAGCCAATCTCAACAATTAAGAGGCGTTTTGAGCTTAAATTGGCCTTGTTATTTGCCATAAGGTGCCCTTTTTGTTACGAATTTCTATCTTAACTCCATAAAGTGCTCACATTTTTGAAAGCTTACACTATTTAGTGTATAATAGGACTATGAGTAACCAGTATAGAGTGAACCGACCACAGTGGGATGGCGAGCGTATTCAGGCTTTAAGGCATCATTTAGGGTTAACCCAGCGTGAGTTAGCCGACAGACTGGGCACACGCCAGCAAACAATAAGCGAATGGGAAAAAGGGCTGTATAAACCTCGTGGCACCTCATCTACCCTTCTTTCTATTGTTGCCGAAAAGGCTAAATTTGGATACCAAGCCAAATCCAAAACTGCGCCTGTTTAGATAACTGGGCAATGAGCGGCTGGAATGGAGAGAATATATAACCCCTGTGTGCTAATGTGCTGGGTTTCTGAAGCGATGTAAAGAGGGAGCACGAAAGTGACTCTAATCAATGTAGATAATAGTAGTTGCTTTATTTTTTACAATAATGATATTATAGAAAATCTGCCCCTGTAGCTCAGGTGGATAGAGCACCAGCCCCCGGAGCTGGGCGCGAGCGTTCGAGTCGCTCCAGGGGCGCGTTTTGTATTATGATAATAGGGAGCTAGATGATAGATACAACACAGCTTGTTGAGATTAGGTGGCATGGTCGTGGTGGTCAGGGTGCGGTTACCTCGGCTGAATTGTTGGCCCAGGCTGCCATAAGTGAAGGCAAGTATGCTCAAGCCTTCCCTAGCTTTGGCCCGGAAAGGAGAGGGGCACCTGTCTTAGCCTTTGTTAGAATAAGCAGCAAACAACCTATCAAGATAAGGGCAGAAATTACTCAACCTGATGTAGTAGTAGTGCTCGATTCTGGTCTATTACCCATAGTGAATGTTACCTCAGGGCTTAAAGCCAATGGGATGGTTATAGTCAATACCAGGAAACAGGCTGAGCAAATTAGGCAGGAATTTAGCATTAACTGGCGACTGGCTACCATTGATGCTACCAGTATTGCCAGGGAGGTTCTGGGCGTTCCTATTACCAATACTACCATGATTGGAGCTCTGATAAGAGCCACCGAGATTGTTAAATTGGAATCGCTGTTTGAGCCACTAAGACACCGATTTGACCGCCTAGCCGAAAGAAATATTAACGCAATGAAAAGAGCCTACGAGGAAGCTCTGGTGAAGGAGTGAGCATAATTGGCTAAAACTGAAGCTGAACTAACCTGGAAAGACCTGGAAGTGGGCTGTATAGTAACCGAGCCGGGAAATGCCAGTCAATATAAGAGTGGTGACTGGAGGTCGCAAAGACCAATCTTTGATAGTAACAAGTGTATAAAGTGTGGTATGTGTTACATTTTTTGCCCTGAGGGATGTGTTGAACAGAATGCCGAGGGATATTTTGAAGCTAACCTCTTTTATTGCAAGGGGTGTGGTATCTGTGCCAGGGAGTGCTGGCCAGGAGCAATAACCATGGTGGAAGAGGAGGAATAATGGCAAAAAGAGTAGGGATGGAGGTCTCGGTAGCTGTTGCTGAAGCAGCCGGGCTGGCTGATACTGATGTGGTGGCTGCCTATCCCATTACCCCGCAAACTCATATTGTGGAGCATCTGGCGGAGTTAGTGGCAAATGGTGACTTAGATGCTGAGTTTATTCCTGTTGAATCTGAACATTCAGCAATGAGTGCCTGTCTTGGGGCGGCGGCAGCCGGGGCTCGAACCTTTACTGCTACTGCTGGTCAGGGGTTAGAGTTAATGCATGAGGTATTGTATATCGCCTCATCAATGCGGCTGCCAGTAGTTATGGCAGTAGCTAACCGGGCTTTATCTTCACCATTGAGCGTCTGGGGTGACCACTCTGATGCTATGGCAGTCCGTGATACCGGATGGATTCAAATATTTGTTGAGAATGGTCAGGAGGCGGTGGATAATGTGCTATGTGCCTTTCGTATTGCTGAAGACTCCAGGGTTTTGCTTCCGGTAATGGTCCACCTGGACGGTTTTTACCTGACGCATGTGATTGAGCCAATACTTCTTCCCGAACGGAAAGAGGTGGATAAGTTCTTACCTAAAAATAATTATCCCTTACCACTGTGGCCGGATAAACCGGTGACCATGGGGGATTTTGCTCCTCCTATTATCTATTTTGAGACAAAGAAAGCTCAAGAGGTAAATTTAAGAGCTTCTAAAGAGGTAATCCTCCAGTACTGGGATGAATTTGGTAGCTCCTTCCAGCGGTACTATCATCCCGTAGAATGCCATGAATGCGATGATGCCAAAGTATTGCTGTTAACTATGGGCAGCTTCAGCGAGACGGCAATGACAGCTATAGACAAGATGCGGGAAGAGGGCAAAGAGGTGGGGTTGGTCAGGCTTCGCCTGTGGCGTCCCTTCCCCTTCGAAGAAATTCGCCAAGCGGTCAAAAACGCTGAGGTTCTCATTGTGCTGGATAGGGCGATTTCCTTTGGTGGACCTGGGGGACCAGTTTGCTCTGAGGTCAGGTCAGCCTTGTATACCCAGGACAAGAAGCCAAAGGTAATCAGTTTCATCGGTGGTTTAGGGGGTAGGGATATTACCTCAGCCGGGTTTGAGTATATAGTTAATAGAGGCATAGAAATCTCACAGACGGGAAGCGAGCAAGAATTTGAAATATTTGGGGTAAGGGAGTAATGGAAAAATACGCTATCTATGTCCCTAGGTTGTTAACTAAAAAGGAATACTTTGTCCCTGGTCATCGGGCTTGCGTTGGCTGTGGTGAGGCTCTAGCGGTGAGGCTAGCCTGTAAGGCATTGGGGCAAAATGTCATTATTGCTAGTGCTACGGGATGTATGGAGATAGTCTCATCACAGCTCCCTTATACCTCCTGGCGCGTTCCCTGGATTCACACTATATTTGAGAATACAGCGGCAGTAGCTTCAGGTATAGAGGCCGGCTTAAAGGTTATGACGAGGAAAGGAAGAAGACCAGAAAAGGATGTTAATGTAGTAGCTATGGCTGGTGATGGAGGAACCAGTGATATTGGTCTTCAGGCACTATCAGGAGCATTGGAGAGACGGCACAATTTTACCTACCTTTGCTTTGACAATGAAGCCTATATGAATACCGGGATACAAAGGTCATCAGCCACTCCTTACGGGGCGTCTACTACCACCTCACCAGCTGGCAAGGTAAGCATTGGGCAGTTCACCTGGAAGAAGAATATGCCAGCTATCGCTGCTGCACACGATATTCCATATGTGGCCACTGCCTGTCACAGCTATCCCTTTGATTTGATGGCCAAGGTGGAGAAGGCGGCAGCAACCCCTGGCCCAGCTTATGTTCATATCCTGTCTGTTTGCCCTACCGGCTGGAGATGTCCTGGTGATTTAACGGTTAGGATAGGCCGTTTGGCTGTGGAGACAGGAATGTTCCCTCTATATGAAGTGGAAGATGGCAAATATAAATTAAGTCTTGATTTGCCTAAATTAAGGCCGGTACAAGACTATTTGAAGTTGCAGGGAAGGTTCAGGCATCTATCCGAGGAAATAATAGCTGAGATTCAGCGTAGGGTGGATAAGGAATATGCAAAACTTAAGGAGAAGGTAGTGTGAACATCGAGGGTAAAAAGGTAACAGAGAAGGTAGGGTCAATATTAGGTAACTACCAGCGTGAGAAGGGGATGTTGGTATCTATCTTGCAAGATGTTCAAGCCGAATACAATTATCTGCCTAAGGATGCCTTAATGGAGGTAAGTCAGGGTTTAGATGTTCCATTGAGTCGAGTCTATAGCGTAGCTACCTTTTTTAAGTCGTTTAGTTTGAAACCAAGAGGGCGCCATTTGATTAATGTCTGCCTGGGTACTGCCTGCCATGTTAGGGGGGCGGTTAGAATCCTGGAAAAGATTGAACGGGAGCTAGGAATAAACCCTGATGAAACAACCGAAGACCTTAAATTTACCCTGGAAACCGTTAATTGCGTTGGCGCCTGTGCTCTGGGTCCTATAGTCATAGTTGATGGAGAATATTCAGGTGAGATGAGAACCGATAAGATTATACCTTTACTGGACAAATACGATTAATAAGGAGCAGATATTGACCAGCCTAGGCTCCCCAGATGAGCTAGAGACTTTAAGAAAATCAATAATCAAAAGTAGAGATCCTAACAAGCCCTGTATATCTATATGTGGTGGCACAGGTTGCTTAGCTCTAGGTGGGGCCAGTGTTATCAACGCCTTCAAGCGCGGGATACAAGAACAGGGGCTAAACACGAAGGTAGACCTTAGAATAACCGGCTGCCCCGGTTTCTGTGAGAGTGGGCCATTGGTTGTTATCGAACCGAATAACATCCTATATCAACGAGTAACGGAAGAGGATGTTGACCAGATAATCTCCCAAACTATTCTAAAGGGCAGAGTAGTTGATAAGCTGCTTTACCTCGATTCAAAAATCGGCAAGAAGATTACCCATGAGAATGAAATACCTTTTTACACTAAACAGAAGCGCCTTCTGTTAGCTAACAATTCTCGGATTGACCCTAACAATATTGAAGATTATTTGGCTCTAGGTGGCTATGCTGCCTTGGGTAAGGTTCTTTCTAAGATGTCACCTGAGGCGGTAATTGAGGAAGTCAAAAAATCTGGCTTGCGGGGGCGTGGCGGTGGTGGATTTCCGACTGGTATTAAGTGGCAAAGTTGCCGAGAGGCTGAAGGGGATACCAAGTATATCATATGTAATTGTGATGAGGGAGACCCCGGTGCCTTTATGGATAGAAGCCTAATGGAAGGGAACCCGCATAGTGTTCTGGAAGGGATGATAATAGGGGCTTATGCTATTGGGGCTCACCAGGGCTATATCTATGTTCGTAACGAGTATCCCCTGGCGGTAAGGAATGCGCAGATAGCCATTAAACAGGCTGAGGAGCATGGGCTTCTGGGTGAGAATATTTTAGGCTCCGGGTTTGACTTCAACATTAGTATAAGTAGAGGAGGTGGAGCTTTTGTTTGTGGCGAATCAACGGCGCTAATGGCTTCACTGGAGGGTAAAGTTGGTGAGCCCAGGGCAAAGTATGTTCATACTGTGGAAAAAGGCTTGTGGGATAAGCCAACTGGCCTGAACAATGTAGAGACGTGGGCAAATGTTCCGCTAATAATCAACGAGGGTGCTGATTGGTACGCTAAAATAGGCACTCCAAAAAGCAAGGGAACAAAGATTTTCTCTCTGACCGGCAAGATTAACAATACCGGGTTGGTAGAAGTGCCAATGGGGATGACCTTGGGGGAGATTATCTATGATATTGGTGGCGGTATTCCCGGGGGTAAAAAATTCAAAGCAGTGCAGACCGGCGGTCCTTCAGGGGGTTGCATTCCTGAAAGCTTGCTCAATCTTCCCGTGGATTTTGATGAGTTAGCCAAGGTTGGCTCTATGATGGGCTCTGGCGGGATGATTGTGATGGACGAGAATACCTGCATGGTAGATATAGCCAAGTATTTTATTACCTTCCTTGAAGGGGAATCCTGCGGTAAGTGTGTCCCTTGCCGTGAGGGGCTGAAAAGGATGCAGCAGATATTAACTGATATTAGTGAGGGGAGGGGGAAGAATGGGGATGTTGAACTACTTGAGCGCTTATCGGCGGCAATTATAGACAGCTCACTATGTGCTTTGGGCAGCACTGCACCTAATCCGGTATTGAGTACTATACGCTACTTCAGGGATGAATATGAAGCCCACATTAAGGATAAAAGATGCCCAGCCGGTGTCTGCAAGGAACTAATTACCTATCGTATTATTGATGAGAAATGTCCCGGGTGTGGACTATGCGTAAAGGCTTGCCCTCAAGAAGCTATAACCCTTGTGCAGAAAAAAAAGCCGGTTGTTCTAGACCAGGACAAATGCATCAAGTGTGGGGCTTGCTATGATGTCTGTGAGCTTGGTGCCATAGAAGTAAAATGAAGGTAAGAGAGAAATGGTCACATTAACCATTGATGGACGGGAGGTTCAGGCAGAAGAGGGAGCCACGATACTGGAAGCGGCTAAGGAAAGTAACATCTATATACCTTCTCTATGCCACAATGAGGGGGTTATTCCCTATGGTGCCTGCCGGCTCTGTCTGGTTGAAATTATGAGAAACGGAAGGCAGAGATTGGTAGCCTCCTGTCTTTACCCGGTAGAAGAGGGACTTGTCGTAAAGACTAACTCAGAGAGGGTTATAAATAATCGTAAAATGATAATGGAGCTGCTACTAGCCAGATGCCCTGACTCAGAAGTGATACAGGGTTTGGCCAAGCAGCTAGGTGTTGAGAAGACGACTTTCAAGGTGGAGGAGGATAACAGAAAGTGTATCCTCTGTGCATTATGTGCCAGGGTATGCGAGGAGGTTGTTGGTGTCTCTGCAATTAGCTTAGTCAACCGGGGTGTTGATAGACAATTAGCTACTCCCTTTTATGAGCCTTCAGTTGTATGCATCGGTTGTGGTTCCTGTGCCTATGTCTGTCCCACCGGGGCTATAGAGATGGAGGATGTTGGAGATACTAGAGTATTAAGTATGCCTCATGTCAAAATGGAGTTCAAATTAAAGAAATGTAAGACCTGTGGTAATTATTGGGCTCCGGAAAGTCAACTGGATTACATAGCCAAAAAGTGGAATTTAGCTCCAGAAGTATTCGATAACTGTCCCAACTGTAGAGATTAGCCCCCTAGGTTACCCTCAGCTGAGACGTTCAAATCTATTGCTATTTTGGTATCTATTACTATTTCTGGTATAATAATAGGATGATAGTTATTTGGGGTAAAGGATGATGAAGCAAAGTTTGGGGCGAAATATCTTAATATATGTAATTATTCTAGCTGTCGCCGTATTTCTCTTCTCTCGCCTTTTGCCGACAACTCCAAAGCCGGTTGAAATTGGCTTAGATGAAGTCATAGCTATGTCGCAAGGAGATGAGATAGAGAAGCTTGTGATAGATGAGGATTTGCTACTTATTACGGCTACTGATGGTAGTGAACTAAAGACCTACATAGGCAACTTCAATTATGTTGACCTTCAGGAACTTGGGCTCAATCTTAATGGAATAGACTATGCGTTTAAACCATCAGGTTTTGACTGGGGTGGGCTACTAATAACTTTAATTCCCTTGTTACTCTTTGGCGCTCTATTATTCTTTCTACTCCGCCAGGCGCGAGGAGCTAGCAATCAGGCTTTGGGTTTTGGTCGCAGCCGAGCCCGGATGTCCCTGGGTGATAGATCCACTGTAACCTTTGACGATGTAGCCGGGGTAGATGAAGCCAAGCAAGAGTTGCGTGAAGTAGTGGATTTTCTCAAGTCGCGTGAGCGGTTTCAAGGTCTAGGGGCACGCATTCCAAAGGGTGTATTGTTGATAGGTCCACCGGGTACAGGTAAGACGCTACTGGCTCGGGCAATAGCTGGTGAAGCCGGGGTACCCTTCTTTTCTATCAGTGGTAGTGAATTTGTTGAGATGTTTGTCGGTGTTGGTGCTTCCAGGGTGCGTGACCTCTTTGACCAGGCTAAACGCAATACCCCATGCATTATCTTCATTGATGAGATTGACGCTGTTGGTCGCCATCGTGGTGCTGGGCTGGGCGGCAGTCATGATGAACGGGAGCAAACGCTCAACCAGATTCTGACCGAGATGGATGGCTTTGATACCAATACTAACGTGATTATTCTGGCTGCCACCAATCGACCTGATATACTTGACCCAGCCCTACTTCGCCCGGGGCGCTTTGACCGTCGGGTAGTCCTTGACCGCCCTGATGTTAACGGTCGAGCGGCAATTCTTAAGGTTCATTCCAGCGGTAAGCCGTTAGGTAAGTCGGTCGATCTGGAAATACTGGCTAAGCAGACGGCTGGTTTTAGTGGTGCTGACTTAGCTAACTTGGTCAATGAGGCAGCTATTCTGGCTGCCAGACGGGGCAAGAAAGTCATTGAGATGCAGGAATTTGAGGAGTCTATAGACCGGGTGATTGCTGGTCCGGAGAGAAAGAGCTTGAGGATAAGCCCTAAAGAGAAGGAAATTACTGCCTACCATGAGGCAGGACATGCCCTTGTCGCCAAAATGTTGCCTAATGCTGACCCGCCACGCAAAATCTCTATAATAGCTCGGGGTATGGCGCTTGGTTATACCAAATCACTGCGGGAAGACCGGTATATGTGGTCGCACTCTCAATTCAGTGATGAGTTAGCTACCGTGCTGGGTGGTCGTGCTGCTGAGGAGTTAATCTTCAACGAAGTAACGACAGGAGCTCAAGATGACATTAAGCGGGCAACTGAGTGGGCTCGTAAGATGGTAACCGACTTTGGCATGAGCGATAAACTGGGACCACGAACCTTTGGTGACCGACAGGAGTTAGTCTTCCTCGGTCGTGAAATCTCTGAGCAAAAGGATTACGGTGACAAGATAGCCAACGCAATTGACGAAGAAATCGACAAGATTATCCAAAAGGCTCATAGGGTGGCTAGGAAGATTCTAACCCAGAATAAGCCCAAATTAATCCACATTGCAGAACAACTTATTGCTAAGGAGACTATAGAGGGCGACAAACTGGAAGCGTTATTTAACGAACCTGTACCATCACCTTCGTCAAAGGCTACTACAGAACCTGCCCCTGCACCAGCAACGGTTGAGACCAAGCCCAGAACCAAGCCTAGGGCTAGGAAAGCCCCGGCTATACCTCCACTCCTCCCGGAACAGTCTCCAGCTACACCCGATTAGAGAGGAATTGGCTGGCTTGGGCCTCCTGTCGGGAGAGACCGCTGCCCCAAAATACCTTGAGAAAGGATATCATCATGATTGAGATTACAGAGAAACCTATCTCACCTGAGCTAGTGGTTAATAAAGTTAAAACCGATGGCAGTGGCTGCGTGGTTACCTATGTTGGGGTGATTCGTGGATACTCCCGAGGTAAACCAGTTCTCTCGGTAGAATACAAAGACCCCGAGGGAACGGCAGAGAGCAGGTTAAGTGAGATAGCCAGTGAAATCAAGCAGAAATGGCAGCTGGAAGGTATAGCCATTTGCCACCGGATAGGCAAACTCAAAGTAGGGGATTTTAACTTGGTTGTGGCTGTGGCTTCTGCCCACCGCCAGGAGGGCTTTGCCGCTTGCCAGTATGCTATTGACCAGTTCAAGCAAAGAAAATCTAGCCAGAAAAAGGAAACCTACCAGGACGGTAGCGTTTGGGTTGAGGGGTAACTATCGTCTTCGATTTACCACATAAGCAGCCAGTTCTGCTAGTGCTTGGCGACTGGCACCGGGTGGTAGCAGGTCAAGATTATGGCAAGCCTTAGTGACATAATCAGAGGCAACTGCATAGCATTCGTCAACAATTGATGAATTACTAACTAATTCTAGTGCCAGTTTTATATTTTCCTGCTTATCCCGATTCTGAAATAGCCTCTTTACTGGATTATCTTCAGGATAGCGCTCCAGAACAAGCATTGCTGGTAAGGTAAGGGTGCCCTGAGCTAAATCTGAGCCTACGGGCTTACCCAGTTCCTCTTCGGTGCCGATAAAATCCAGAATATCATCTACAATTTGAAAGGCGATACCGAAGTTATGCCCGTATTCTTTTAGCGCCTCGATTGATTTTGCTGGAGCTTGGCTCAAAACCGCTCCTGATTCTGTAGCCAAGGAGAACAGGGAGGCGGTTTTACCGGAAATCCGCTGCACGTAGTTTTGATGAGTCTGCTCTAGATTAAAAGCATTAAAGATTTGATTTAACTCTCCGCTGGAAATAGTCTTGAGGGTTTGGGCAAAGAGCTTTACTACTCGCACATTTTGAGTATCGGCAGCAAGCTCTCCGGCTTTGGCAAACAGGTAATCCCCCAAGAGCACTGCCTTGTCTTCGTCCCACAGTTGATTAATCGTTGGCCTGCCACGGCGAACTGAGGATTTGTCAATAGCATCATCGTGGACCAGGGTGGCTGTGTGAAGAAGTTCAACCGCCGTAGCCATAAGCAAAAGCGAATCAAGGTTATAGGTGTAGAACTTGCCCGATAATAGAACAAGCGCTGGGCGAATCTTCTTGCCGCCACCCTGTAGGCTATAACCCAGTAATTCAGACAGCCAGGGAAAATCAACCTTACTGACTGACCTTAGCCTATCCTCGAACTTGACTAAATCTTCCTGAATAGGTTCATAGATTTTGTTAACCAACAGTACCTTTCCCTCCTTAGCTACCAGGTGAATCAATACGACCAAGTGAGTCTACTAGTAATGGACAGACCCCAATCGACTAGTTTCTTCTTCCACCAACCCTTCATCCAGTTTAGAAAACAGGGGCTTGGGGGGGAGTAGCTTCTGCCCCGGTGATGGAATATGTAGCTGCCAGCCATCATCTTCTACGCTGCCCTCAAAGCCAAGAAATTCATGCAACTGCTGAGAGCTAAAGGGTAAGAAGGGATAAAGCGCTGTTTTAAGGCAGGAAATTACGGTAATCGCTACATATAAAGAATTGGCTGCAGCTTGCCTATCCTGTTTAATTGCTTTCCAGGGCGATTTCACATCCAGGTAGCGATTTGTCTCCTGGGCTAACTGCATAGCCCGCATTATGGCTTGCCTAAAATGGCAGCCAGAAAGAAGCACCCCTATTTCATCAAGGGCAGACTTTGCCTCTTCTATATTTTCATTATCACGGGAATCCAGTTCACCAGGCACTGGCACACAGCCATCAAAGTTACGGTAGACGAAGGTAAGCACGCGGTGAACCAGATTTCCGTAAGTAGCTACCAGCTCATCATTGTTGCGGCGAATGAACTCATGCCACGAAAAATCGGTGTCTCCTGATTCTGGCATGTTTATGGATAGCAGGTAACGCAGCGGGTCAGGGTCATAGCGTGATAGATAATCAGGTAGCCAGACTGCCCAATTGCGACTGGTAGACAGTCGCTTACCCTCGATGGTTAAGAACTCGTTAGCCGGAACATCGTAAGGAAGATTAAGGTCATCATAGCCCATCAGCATCGCTGGCCAGATAATGGTGTGAAAAAGAATATTATCCTTACCAATAAAATAATAGCTCTTTACCTCTCCCTGCCAAAAAGAGCGCCAGCTTTCTGCGTCCCCGCTAGATTTAGCCCACTCCTTGGTCGCCGAAAGGTAACCAATGACTGCCTCAAACCACACGTAGAGGCGCTTGTCGTCAAAGCCATCAACTGGCACGGGTATCCCCCATTCTATATCGCGGGTGATAGCTCTGTCCTTCAGTCCTTCTTTCAAATAGTGCATGGTAAAGTTCAGGACATTCTGTCTCCAGTGGGTCTGCTGTTTTACCCAGGCTAAAAGCCTATCATTAAAGGCAGTCAATTTGAAGAAGAAATGCTCTGAATCCTTGAACTGGGGGGTGGTGCCGCACAAACGGCAATGAGGCTCAATCAATTCAACCGGATTTATGGATTGACCACACTCATCACACTGGTCACCTCGAGTTCCAGAAGAATGGCAATAAGGGCAAACGCCTTCAACATAGCGGTCAGGTAAAAAGCGGTGGCAATGAGGGCAAAAGGGCTGTGTCGTAGTAGACCTGTAAATGTGGCCCCTGTTAAGCAGGGTAAGGAAAATATCTTGCGCTACCTGAGCATGGTTGGCAGTGCCGGTGGTGGTAAATAAATCAAAGGAAATGCCTAATTTCTGCCATGAATCGAGAAACTGTTGATGATACTGGGCAACTATTTCGCTGGGCTTCTTTCCCTCTTGTTCAGCCTTAATAGTTATTGGGGTGCCATGCTGGTCTGAACCCGATACCATTAGCACTTCGTTTCCCTTAGTCCGGTGGTATCGAGCAAATATGTCCGGTGGTAAATATGCCCCGGCAATATGCCCCAGATGTAACGGACCATCGGCGTAAGGCCAAGCCGCGCCAATAAAAATTCTCTCACTCATAAGCTATCTAATGCTTTATCACAATTTAACCTGACTTGAGCCAGGCTTGATATAGCTCCTTTCGTGACAAACCTGTTTCTCCGGCTACTTTAGCTACTGCCTCTCTTGCCTTTACTCCAGACAGGCGCATATGATGTAATTGCTTCTCAATGTCTTGTGTCAATGAGGGGCTATCCTTCTCCATCTTGCCTTCAATAACCAGCGTGAATTCACCCCTTGGCTCGGCGAAGTGGGCTATGGCTTGGCTTATCCTTCCCCGAAAAACCTCTTCATAAATCTTAGTAAGTTCACGACAAACGGCTATTTTTCTATCTCCAAGGGTAAGCAGTATATCGTTTAGCGCAGCTAGCAGCCGGTGCGGAGACTCCAGGACTACAATAGTGGCATATTCATTGGCGACAGATTCTAGGAGGCGCCGCCGACCATTAGCCTTGCGAGGCAGAAAGCCTAGGTAGGTAAACTTCTCTGTGGGCAGCCCGGAGACAGCAAGTGCAGTAACAATGATAGAAGGTCCAGGAATGGGAACAACTGGGATGCCTCGCTGGTTAGCTGCCACAATCAGTTCATAGCCTGGGTCAGATATGCCGGGCATCCCGGCGTTACAGACAAGAGCCACATCCCTGTCCTCAAGGCAACCCAGAATATAATCCAGTTTAGTCCACTTGTTATGCTCGTGATAGCTCGTTACTGGTGTCTTGATGTCATAGGTAACCAGAAGCTGCTTTGTCTTGCGTGTATCCTCAGCGGCAATAAGCTTCACTTCACGGAGAGTACGCAGAGCACGCAAGGAAATATCCTCCAAATTACCAATAGGTGTAGCTACAATATAAAGGTTGGGCATTAGTTTTTCTCTTCCCTAACTGGTCATTATAGCCCGTACTTACTTCCCTCGTCTACATTGACTAGAATTTCTTGACTTTGAACTGCTGCCTTTGATATAGTTTAGCTTTAAGGAAGGAGAACAAAGTGGCTACCTCCCAATTTAAGCAATTGCGGCGTTGCTACGGATTTGATGAAGTAGCTATTGTTCCTGGGGATATAACCGTTAATCCAGACCAGACAAATATTGATTTTAAGGTAGACGACCTTACCTTCTCTATTCCTGTCCTAGCGGCGGCAATGGATGCTGTGACCGATGTCAATTTCGCTATCCTGATGAATAAGCTGGGTGGGCTCGCTGTGCTCAATTTAGAAGGAGTGCAGACTCGATATGATAATCCCCAAGAGGTGTTGACTGAAATTGCTCAAGTATCTGATGCTGAGGTCACTTCCCTGCTCCAGAAAGTCTATTCTCAGCCGATTAAGGATAACCTTGTTGGTGAGCGAATACAGTCGATTAAAAAGGCAGGCGCGGTATGTGCCGTTTCGGTAGCACCGGCTAATACCAAACGCTTAGCTCCAGTAGCCACTGAAGCCAGGGCTGATATTCTTGTAGTCCAGTCCACAGTTACCAGTGCCAAGCATATATCCAAAAGCTATCGGGGGCTCATCTTTTCTGAACTCCACCAGTCCATACCCATGCCCATTATTGTGGGCAACTGTGTAAGCTACAGCGCGTGTTTAGAGCTTATGAAAAGCGGAATCTCTGGGGTTTTAGTTGGAGTAGGCCCGGGTGCTGCTTGCACCACCAGGCAGGTTCTCGGTGTCGGTGTTCCCCAGGTAACAGCCACTATGGATTGTGCTGCGGCTAGGGACGAGTATCTGCGTCAGTCCGGCAGGTATGTGCCCATAATCACTGACGGTGGCATGAGCAACGGTGGCGACCTGGGCAAAGCCTTTGCTTCAGGCGCAGATGCCGTAATGCTGGGTTCAATCTTTGCCCAGACCAAAGAGGCACCAGGGCAGGGTTATCACTGGGGTATGTCCCACCCACACCCGGCACTCCCCAGGGGAACCCGAATAAAAGTTGGCACTACTGGTACATTAGAGCAGATTCTTTTTGGTCCTACTTCAGTTACCGATGGTAGCCAGAATCTGGTTGGAGCTCTTCGTACTACAATGGGCGTCTGCGGTGTATTTAACATTCAAGAGATGCACAAGGTTGAAATGGTAATTGCACCGGCTATTACCACTGAAGGAAAATCATGGCAGCGCTCAGTAACACATGAAGTAAAGTAGTTTGAATGCTACGTAAAACCCCTTAACAAAGAGCCTAGTAGCAAAATAATCTGACTCGCCTAATTGCTTTAGCGTAGAAGTTCCTCTTCTTCCTCTTCGGCTGCTATATCCTTCTCCCCACTAACAGGAGGTAACAAGGCTTCTGTCTTTCCCCACCTGCGTTTTGAGGGGAAGGTTAGTTTGTCAATTGCTTGGCGTAACTCCTCTAATCTCTCAGGCTGCTTAATACCAACTTCTACGACTACGCCATCCACCCCGGCTTTCCATAGAGCCTGAAGCTCACTAGCCGTCACAGTTGACGGCATGGAGACTAACAGAGGTTTAGCCAGCAAATCGGCGAAGCGCTGAAAAATCATGAGGTGATGCCAGGTAAGAAAACTACCTCCTGCCTTTTCACCAGTAATAAGTACCGCGTCTGCGGGCAACTCATTAATCGTCCTCAATAAACCTTCGCTGAGTGATGCCTCTACCTCTATTATCTTGCCCACTTCATCATTTTGAAGTATTGTCGGCGATGTATTAGCTGCTGGAAAAACCAAAAAGTCGCAGTCAATCTTTACCGTCTGTTTTATTCCTCTACCGCTGGTATCCCTTAACCACCCGCCCCAGGGAATATCAGGCGTAATCTGGCGCATTTTTTGAAGGGTTTTGCCCCCTGAACTCAAATTGGAAATATGTAGCAGTGCAGCATCAGCCCCGGCCACACACTTAGCCAAATCGTTAACATTATTCCGAGTCAAACTGGCAATGAGCAATATTTTCGGCTTCTCTGAGACCGGTTCTACCCTGAACCCCATTGACTGGTTTACGGCTTGTGAAACTTGTTTTAACTTATCTATAAACTTACTCATCTAAGTATCACCAAAGCCAGCGGTCAGATTCAAACTGATGACTGGCGGTTTACGAAGACGTGGCTCGCAACATCTCCTCGAATTGTAGCGGAAGTTCGGAAAAAAATCAAAAACCCCCTGTGGTAACTTTCCAGCTTTACAACGGCTGTTTGCCATGCTTAAGCATCAAACTAAATGGCGGAACATGCGTGGATGCCGCGGCTACTTCTTTGTTACAGGGTTTGCCCTATGTGGAAGCCCTGAGCTATGGCATCTGATAATCTACCGGGCTTCAGGCAATCACCGATGTGATAGACCTTCAGCCCCCTCCCCTCCAGTGCGCTTAGCAGCTCTGTGTTTGGTCTTGAGCCTGCTGCCAGGACTATAGTATCAGCTGGGATGGTTTGTTTCTGCCCTTCTTTGCCGGTGATCACCAAAGCTTTGGCTGTAATCTCCTCATAGCGCACTCCAGTGAGCATGGTCACACCCTTGATTGTCAGCCTTCCTATCAAAGGTTCCCTATCAATGGGAGCTAATGTTGCTGCCATGGTTTGCCCTCTCCTGGTAATGGTCACCTTCTTGCCAGCATCGGCCAGGAGTTCGGCAGTCTCACAGCCAACTAGCTCACCACCCAGCACGATGGCACTCTCTCCAACCTTCGCTGTACCAGTAAGGACTTCCTCAGCTAAGACCACATTATCTTGATCTATCCCTCGAATCTCCGGGACAAAAGGCATGACACCAGCCGCTAGCACCACCACGTCTGGGGCTATTGACTCAACGTCTGCCAGTGTAGCTTCCTTCCCAAGTTTAACATTAACACCCGCTTTTTTAACTTGGGCGCTCAAGTATTTGATTAGTTCTCTAAGTATGTCTTTGTAAGGTGGAACGGCGGCTAAGATGAGTTGTCCTCCCAGTTCTTTTCCATTCTCGAAGAGGGTTGCTTGGTGGTCACGTCGGGCGGCAATAATAGCGGCTTCCATGCCAGCCGGGCCACCACCAACCACCACCACTCTCTTTGGTTTTTTGGCTTTGGTAATAGAGCTTTCACTTTCTTTGCCCGTTGTCGGGTTTACCCCGCAGCTTAGGCTTGCCCCCTCAGCGGAGAGGTCATACTGGCAGGTGTTACAGATAATGCAGGGAGTGATGTCCTCTAATCTGCCTGCGGCTACTTTGTTGGGAAGCTCAGGGTCAGCAAGCAACCCCCTGCCGATAGCTACCAGGTCAGCTTTCCCCTCCTTTATAATCTTTTCACCAAGGGCGGGTGTGATACGACCCACGGTGATGACTGGTATGCTGACTGCTTGCTTCACCGCTTCGGCTAAGTGAACCAGGTAGCCCTCCGGCTTTGCTGACATGGGTAGATGAGCAGGGTTCGGTCCGGCAATACCGGACACATGAATGGCAACAATACCCGCTGCTTGGCATATTCGGGCTACTTCCTGTGTCTCTTCAATGGTCGTACCACCCTCAATTCTCAACTCCTCCCCGTTGAGGCGACACCATACTGGATAGGAGTCACCGACTGCTTCTTTGACTGCGGTTATTGTCTCTAATAGCATTCTGGCTCTATTTCTCAAATCTCCTCCATACTGGTCATGACGCTTGTTGGAGGATGGCGACAAGAATTCGCAAATGAGGTAGCCGTGGGCAGCATGAAGTTCTACCCCGTCAAACCCCGCTCTCTTCGCCCGCTCTGCCGCCTCAGCAAATCGACGTTCGATTTCTTTGATCTCGTTAACAGTGAGTTCTCTGGGTGCTTCACTTTTACCACGCACTCCACTCAACTCGTCTCCAGGGAATGGAATTGGTGATGGCGCTACAGGCTGGTGGTCGGTTAGCGAGGAAGCAGTGATTCTGCCAGCGTGGTGTAGTTGTATGGCTGCCTTGGCACCATGTTTATGGATGACTCCGGCAAGTTCTCGTAGACCAGGGACACATTTATCATCGTCTATAGTGAGTTGGCGACATGCACCCTTTCCTATTGGCGCGTCAATGCAGGTAGCCTCGACAATGATGAGACCTACTCCGCCCTTGGCTCGCGCTTCGTAATAGTCCTTGGTGCGGTCGGTTACGTATCCCTCCTTGGTAGCGAAGTTGGTTATCATTGGAGGCATGACTAGGCGGTTTCTCAGACTCATGGTTCCTATGGCAAACGGCTCACACAGCTTCATTACAACACAGCCTCCTTATAAATTCTGAATAAATTGCTGAAGAGACTTTAATACTGCTATTCTTGTATATCGCAATGTTATGGCTAGCGATAATTATTGTCAAGGGTTGTTGTCCAAGCCCAAACTCTTCAATTGACGAGGCTTGCCCATGGTTGTATGATGCAAGTAACTATTAGCAAAGCAGAATCATCACCATAGTTTGGTCTCATGGTCAAAGACTCTCACTGTCCATTGATAGAAGAGATAGACGCAGAACTGTCACCGCTTAACGTCTTCGAACTCCTCAGGAATAGGCAGTTCAGTTTCTTCTTAGATAGTGGTATGGATCCTCACAAACTAGGACGCTATTCTTTTATCGGTAGCGATCCTTTCTTGGTGCTTAGTAGCTATGGTAATGAGGTAATTCTTACCCAGGGCACTGAGAAGAGACGTTTAAATGGCAACCCGTTTGATGTAATGGGGCATTTCTTGGAACTATATCGCCTGGATTCTTGTTCTTCACCAGTACCATTCATTGGCGGCGCCGTAGGTTACTTCAGCTACGACCTCTGTCACTTTATCGAGCGTCTGCCTAGCACGGCTGTAGATGATCTAAAACTGCCTGAATGCTATTTCGGCTTCTATGACTTAGCGCTGGCGTTCGACAACCTTCAAGGTAAGGCCTATATCATCTCCACAGGTTTCCCTGAATTGAGAGAGAATAAAAGAATAGATAGGGCTAAAAAACGTCTAAATGAGATGAAGGCTACACTGGCTGAAGTATCCTCTTCAGGCACAGAAGCACCGTTTACGTCCACATCTGCTACTATGAAGCCGGTTAACCTTAAAGGTGGTTTTACTCATAAAGAATACGTGGATGCGGTGGAGAAATGCCGGCAGTATATCATCGCTGGTGATATTTTCGAAGTAAACCTCTCCCAACGCTTTGAAGCTGAGCTTGCTATTACTCCCTACGAACTATATTGGCGGTTACGCCAGATAAACCCGGCACCCTTTGCCTGCTATCTAGGTTTTGATGAGGTCTCAGTAGTTAGCGCTTCACCAGAGAGATTTCTCCGCCTCCGGGGAGATTGGGTAGAGACACGACCTATTAAGGGCACCCGCCCGCGGGGGAAGACCCCGGAGGAAGACGAAACGCTAGCCAATAAGCTGCTTAGCAGTTCCAAGGACCGAGCTGAGAATATCATGATTGTGGACCTGGAGAGAAACGATTTAGGTCGCGTATGTCGTTTTGGCACAGTCAAGGTTACCGAATTAGCTATACTGGAGGTGTTTCCTACTGTCTTCCACCTCACCTCTACAGTGGTAGGAAGGCTTGGGGAAGGCAAGAACTGCATTGATTTGCTCAAAGCTACCTTTCCCGGTGGTTCTATAACGGGAGCCCCTAAGGTGCGTGCCATGGATATTATAGATGAATTAGAACCTACAAAAAGGAGTGTGTATACTGGAAACATCGGCTACTTGAGCTTTAATGGTGACCTTGACCTTAACATCGCCATACGTACCTTTCTGGTCAAAGGGGAAAAAGCGTATTTCCAGGTGGGTGGTGCCGTTGTTTATGATTCCGACCCTGAGGCTGAGTATCAGGAAACACTGGATAAGGCTAGGGCGCTGGTTAACGCCATCAAGATGGCAGCAACTCAGGTAAAGTAATTATGATTATCCTTATTGATAACTACGATTCCTTTGTTTATAACCTTGCCCAGTATCTGGGTGAACTGGGGTGGGAACCGGCAGTCTATCGGAACGACCGGCTAACCCTGGACGAAGTTGAGCGCCTGAGTCCATCCCACATTGTCATCTCTCCCGGACCCTGCACCCCGCTTGAGGCTGGTATCTCTAACGATATTATCTGGCGCTTTGCCGGGAGAATCCCTATTCTTGGCGTCTGCCTGGGGCACCAGTGCATAGGCTATGTCTATGGCGGTCAGGTTATCCGTGCCGCTGTTCCTACTCATGGTAAGAGTTCCTTAGTTTATCATGATGGCAGGACGGTATATCAAAACCTGCCCAATCCCTTTGAGGGAGGTCGCTACCACTCCCTTTTAATAAAGAGGGACACTATACCTTCGTCACTGGTATTGGCTGCGGAGACTGATGATGGTGTGGTTATGGGTATTCGGCACAGGGACTATGTAGTCGAGGGGATACAATTCCACCCAGAGTCAATAATGACCGAAGTAGGTCACGATGTGCTAAGGAATTTCTTAAACTTTGTACAGCCAAGGTGGCCAAAAGGAGCGGGCTTATGAGCGAAATTGTTTACCTAAATGGTACCTTAATACCCCGTAATCAAGCCATGATATCTGTTATGGACTACGGTTTTCTCTACGGATTTGGTCTCTTTGAGACCATGCGTGCCTACGGAGGCTATGTATTCCGTTTGGATAGCCACTTAGGTCGGCTGGCACGTTCCGCAGAAATATTGGAATTGCCAATTAAGGCACTGGAGCTAAAAAGCGCGGTAATGGATACTATACAGGCTAATAGGCTGAGTGACGCTCGTATCCGTATTGCTATTTCTATCGGTGAGGGAGAGATGGTTCCCGACTCCAGCACATGCCATAAGCCTACAGTGCTGATACTAGCCGGACATTACCAGCCTTACCCCGAGCAGGTTTACCAAAAAGGATTCAGAACCGTTGTCTCATCCATCCGCCGCAACAGTCAATCACCTCTCTCTAAGCTCAAGACAGCCAATTACCTGGAAAGTATTTTGGCCAGACAGGAGGCTAGAGCAACTGGAGTTGATGAAGCTCTCTGCCTCAACGAGAAAGGGCTTCTTGCTGAGGCGAGTATGAGTAACATCTTTCTGGTAAATGATGGCATATTACAGACACCGAGAGAAGAGAATGGTATTTTACCCGGGATTACCCGCGAAGTGGTACTGGAGCTAGCTTCCCAGTTAAGCATCAGTGCTTTTGAGCAGGATATCAGGCTGGAAGAGGTTTTTAAGGCTCAGGAAGCTTTCCTGACGAACTCGCTTATAGAAATTATGCCGCTTACTGAGGTAAACGGCAAGCCAGTCGGTTCTGGCAGACCGGGGCCTGTCACCCGGAGGCTCATGGAAGACTACAGGAAATTAGTGCTCGCTTCTAGGACCAGCGAACAATAGCGTCGCTCACCCGGCAGACCCGTATCATCTGTTGCACATCGTGTACCCGTACTATGTCAGCGCCCTTGGCAATGCCGATTGCTATGGCGGCGGCGGTACCTTCCAGGCGCTCATCAGTGGGCAGCTCCAATACCATGCCGATGAAAGACTTCCGGGATGGCCCAATCAAGATAGGTCTTTTCAGTCCTTGCAGTTCATCCAGTCGACGAATTATTTCCAGTTCCTGTCGCCAGGTCTTGCCAAATCCAATTCCGGGGTCCACAATGATGTTCTCCTGTGGTACCCCCAGTTTTAATGCCAGCTCCATGCTGTTATTAAGTGACGAAGCTACTTCAGTCATCAGGTCATCATAATAGGCGGTATCACGCTGAATCCCGGTATCATAACCTCCCTTGTCCCGCTGGTTACTCATTAAAATAAGAGAAACACCCCGTTCGGCGGCTAGTTCAGCTAGTCGCTGGTCCCGTTTCAAGCCCCACTGGTCATTTATCATGGTTACACCGGCCTTGAGCGCCTGTTGTGCTACCTCCGACTTGTAAGTGTCTATGCTCAGAGGAATGGTTATTTCAGAAGCCAGCCGTTCTATCACCGGGACTACCCGCCTGATTTCCTCATCAACTGAGATTGGAGATGAACCAGGGCGGGTGGATTCACCGCCAATGTCCAGAATATCGGCGCCTTCACTAACAAAGCGGTGTGCCTGTGCCACAGCTACTTCAAGGCTGGTGATTCCATCACCGGAGAAGGAGTCCGGGGACATGTTGAGTATCCCCATAACATAGGTTCGCTCTCCCCAACGAAATTCCGTATTTCCACACTTGGTAGTGCCGAGCTGATTCATAGCTACTGCCTTTTGAAAAAACTCCCTCACTCTGCTTCGTATGTGTCCCTGCGATTCTTCTTTAATAGATAGAAAAGCACCAAGTACACGTCTGCTTTGACGGAGTAACTAGCCATATTCTATCATATTGCACTAAATCGCGGTAAGCCCTTGTGTTTAATTGGAACGGCAGTAACATGCCTGTCTGGGGCGGGCTTGTCCAGCTAGCCATTGAGGGAGGTTTTGAAAACCAGCCGACTATAGATGAACAGCTAGTTGAGCTAGGAAAGAGCGGGAATAAGATAATCACCCATCTACCCTTTCACTGCTTCTCATTTTTCGCCAATAACTTATTACGCGGCGTAGCCGGCACACTCGACTCGTCAGTTGGGTGTGTCTGTTCTAGCAATTGCACCATATAGGGCTTGGGCTGTGTGTCAACCCAAGCCCTATATGTAGAAGAGTATGAGAAAAAATTGGGTTTAATCGTAGGGAATGGGGAATATGAGCTCAGCCGACTCACCCATGTGTGGTAGCGGGGCGAAGACTATCGGGCATTCCCACTTCTCTGGTGCATCGGTCTCGCGCCACTGGGATAAGAACATAGGGACGCGGCCAAACTGGGTTTCGTCAAATTGCATACGGTAACATATTGTTTGCAAATCCGTTGCCTCAAGGGCGTTAACAACTGCATCTGGGTCATCAATTGTGCCTGCCCTTTCGATGCTATCAAAGAGCACTTGGGCTGCATTATAGCCAAATCCTATAGCTACGTTTAATGGTCTGCCTGTCTCTTCTAGCCAGTAATCAGCCAGTGCTTGTGGAGTTCTGCCAGCAATACCGGTGCAAAGCTCAGGGTCAAATGAGGGGGCCCACCAGCTATCTGTACAGATACCTTGTGGTAAGTTACCACCCCAGGCAACCACATCGTCATAATTTATCGCTGCTTTTGCACACCAGGCTGCCTTCGGTTTAAAGCCCATCGACCGGCATTGTCTCAGTAACACCCCGGTATCAACGCCGGGGGCATTACCAACAAGTATATCACAATCACAGTCTATCCACTCTTGTATTATAGCTGAAAAGTCCGTAGTTCCAGGAACGAACAGACCTAAGCTTTCTTCCTTACCACAAATATCGTAGCCCGCTGCTTCCAACAAACCAGGAAGTAAAATCATCCAGCCTCTGCCGTCCGGGTCATCCGTGGCGTATAGTGCCGCTTTCTTGTTGGTCTGGGGACCGATTGTCTTCATCCATTCCAGCGCCATATCAGCCATTGACATTCCAGGCTTATCCCAAGGGCTTCCCGCAGGGGCTGGTGTAGCTACGGCAAAACTCATGGCCCAGGTGTATTTCCAAGGCGGCGTAACCGCTTCCCGCAGTGCCCGCCAAGATTCCAAAGGACCGGTGCTACTAACAAATGGGATTTGATAACGCTCACAAACTGTAGCTATAGGAGTGGATAGAAAAGCTGTCGTACAACCTTGTATCAAGAAGTCTACGTCATCGCGGAGAATCAGGTCTTCGGCCAGAGTCCCTGCCTTTAACCCATCACTCTCGCTGTTAGTTACAATAACTCTTACGGGTAATTTCTTTCCATAATCCTCCAAATATATTCCACCTAGGCTGTTGATATCTTCGACAGCCGCGTCTACCCCGACAGCACCACCTGTACTGAAAGCCGAATATGGGCCAGTAAGAGAGTAAACGCCACCTATTCGGATTTCTTCTGGAGCCTCTGCTCCCGGCTTAGCACAACCACCGAAAATCAAAGCCGTCACTAATACAATCGCCAGTGGAATTAGAAGAAACTTTTGTTTGGTAGTGTCCCGAATGTGGTGGAAAAGTGGATCGGTATATCCTACCCTATAGT
>CAZFRL010000008.1:0-43468 GCA_964521325.1 uncultured Dehalococcoidales bacterium
TGGGTTAGTAGCAGCATGAATGCTTTGGTGTCCACTATTGACATCCGACCCCAAAGTTCATCTTCTTTCCAAAAGATTGTCCGGTATTGGTTAAGGTCAAAGTGAATTCGTCGATTCGATTCTTCAGTGTCTATACAAGTTTGAATAACTGTTTTCCCCATGCCGTAAGCCATACCGGCTTCCCAATAAACTCCTCCACGCACACCACCAGTGACCCTGGGTTTAGTTTTATTATCTTCTTCGGGCATACATGTTAGGTCGGCTATTAAGAAACGTGCCTGGCGAATTAATGTAATGACTTCATCCATTATGAAACCGTTAAACTCAGTATCATCAACAATTAGCGGTTTGTACCCGCAAGCAGTAACGGCCTGTATTGCTGCTTCCCGAAATCTAACCGTTAGGGGACTGTACCACATTGCTATAAATGCAGAATCACTGGTGGAGATTGATTTACTTAAATCGTCAATACGAAGCCAACCCTTTGCTGTTAGCCTTACGCGATCAATAGTAGGAGTATTGTTAGGCTCTATGTATTCAAGTTCTACAAGTAACCGATTTAACCCTGAAATTTCGTCTAAATTCTTAGCTGCGATATCTGAAACCAATTCAAGCTGTTGCTCAACGGCGACAATTTTATTGTAATCACCCTTAACTATATCAGCATATGCTTTCAGTAATCCATCTAGTTTTTCATTAACTGTTTGCGGGAAACCCATATTACGTAAGTTTTTAAACCAATCATCCGCGGAGAAGTGGTCGCTAATGAAAGGACGGTTATTCCCACGCTTGTTTTGGAGTCGTATCCATGCGCTGATGAACTGCCTGGAATCGTAGAATTCCCGATCTGTAGATGCAAATTCTCCCAATACGTATTTCCCACACTGAGGGCAGTCATAGATTAAAGCGTCGTCTCTCTCACTGTTCTTTGGGGCTGTTTTTAGTTTACTTGAACATACAGGGCATTGTATATCAGGCATGATATCTTTACTCCTTCAACAATAATGGTGATAAGAAAGCAATACTATTATATAACTACGATATATCCTTGTATAGGCAAACAAATAACCAATCATTGAAAAAAGATACTAATTCAGCTAATATCAATCTACTAAATTGGTTTATTGGCATTGGTGGTAATAATACTAACATCCTCCTCCTCGCTCGGCCAATCGTAAGTACAAGAAACACAGACATCCCCATGTTCGTCCAGTGGTGACGATCAGATCTGAGCGAGAAATAGAAAGGGGGGCTTCATTCTCCCCTTTCTTATTTATTGATACCGGTCGGATTAACATACATCCCAAGGAGTTAAAATGGGAGGAGAACTATTCTTATTGACTAGCTAACTGAGATTGCCTATAATCGAAGCAGAAGTATTAACAGGTTGTAGCTCGTCACGCCGGCAAATCTCGTAGTCAATATTGACAAGCGATTACACCAATAGTTAATATTTATAAAACTAGCCAATTATATTCCAATGGATGGTTAGCCATGAAAAGGTCAGTATTGAAGTGGGAATTAATCGGTATTGCCGTAATTTCTGTTTTAGGCTCTATATTTCATTTTGCATTTGAGTGGTCAGGTGAATGGGGACCAATTGGTGTCATTGTCGCTGTAAATGAAAGTGTATTTGAGCATCTCAAGCTGACATTTTGGCCAACATTATTCTATGCTGCTATCACATATGGACTGCTAAAAAAGTCAGCCTATAACTTTATCATTGCCAAAACCGCCAGCCTTTATGTAATGCCGGTAGCCATCATAGTCTTATTCTATTCATACACGACAATTACGGGAACCGAGAATCTTATTATTGACATAGTGATTTTCGTAGTGGCTGTTGCCCTTGGGCAGTTTACAAGCTACAAGATATTGACTACCAGCCAGTTATCAAATAGTCTTCGCTGGTTGTCCCTGGCCTTTTTGATCATTCTTGGTGTAATATATGGCGTATTCACGTATTATCCTCCACATGTGCCACTATTTCTAGATCCAGTCAGCGGTACATATGGAATTTCTTGGCATTCATTGTGACTACAAACCTAATTTTTATTATTAACCAACTTACACCCTGATATTCATACAATAGTAGCCAAATTTATGGGACAGCACCGTACAGTTATGTCAAGCCCCAAAGCTAAAGCGGTTACTATTTTGGTGATAGCAGCCCCCCTACTAGCTCTCACTGGCTGCGCCACAGAAGAGCCAAAAAGGATTCAGTTCGACTCTACCTAGAGCTTAAGGGGCAAACTTGAGGCAGATCGCCTCACTAGTGGGAAAACTCATTACCAAACCAAATGCTTTTCATCACTTTATGTCAAATAATAGTTCTGCATTGAGTTCTCTATTCAGCTAGGATATACTTGCAACAAACGTGAGCTATAGCGTACACGAAAAGCTAAAGGGCTGAGTGCGGGCTTAACAGCAGTTAAAATGGGCAACCACAGTTTGAAGGAGACTATCAAGTGAGTGTCGATAAGTTAGAAGCTATTGTGGGAAAAAGCTGGGTGATTATGGAGAAAGAGCGGATGGTGGACTACTTGACGGATGAAACTGCCATAGAAGTAAGGCCTCAGCCAGCAAGCAAACTAGTCCTGGCAAAACCTGCCAGCTCACAAGAAGTAAGCCGCATATTGAAGCTGGCAAAACGTGAGAAAATTCCTGTGTTTCCCAGAGGTGGTGGAACCGGCTTGTGTGGTGGTGCCATTCCCACAGAGAACGGCATAATTCTGTCACTGGAGAGGATGAATAAGATTGACGTGGACAAGGATAATCTCATGGCAATCGCAGAAGCTGGTGTTACACTGAGAGAGTTGATAGAGAGGGTGGAACAAGAGGATTTGTTTTTCCCACCGCATCCGGGTGACGAGAGTGCTCAGGTAGGTGGTCTTGTCGCCTGCAATGCCGGCGGGTCGCGGGCAGTGAAATATGGCGTCATGAGGAGCTACGTAAAGGGCATCGAGGCTGTATTGCCTACGGGTGAGTGTCTAAGCATAGGGGGAGAATTACTTAAAAATAACACTGGCTACGATTTAATGCATTTAATAATAGGTAGTGAGGGAACCTTGGCTGTGATAACTAAAGTAATTCTGCGGCTATTTCCACCAGTTGTGGCTAGTGCCACCATGATTATACCCTATAATAACCGCCACGACGCAATCAATACAGTTCCCAAAATATTACAGAGCGGTGTTATACCATTATCTATAGAGTACATGGACCATAGTCCGGTTGAGATTTCAGCTGAGCACCTGAACATGGAGTGGCCAAGTAAAATAGGCATTGCCTACTTGATGATAGTGGTGGAGGGTAAAAGCAAAGAAGAAGTATACTCGCAATGTGAGAGGATTTCTGAGGTCTGTAAAAGATACAATGGGCTTGAGGCTATAATCGGGGAAACGAAAAAAGAGCAAGATAGGGTTCTAAAGATAAGAAGCAATATATACCTGGCTCTGAAGCGCCAAATAGCCGATACTCTAGATGTAGCGGTGCCTCCAGCCAACATGGGAAAACTTATGGATGCCATAGACAGAATCGCAGAGCGCTTCGGCACAGTTATTCCTATGTATGGGCATGCCGGAGATGGCAACCTCCACCCACACTTAATGAAGGACCTGGTAGAGCAAGGAAGGGAGATTCTTAAGGAAGCGAAGAG
The DNA here is from genome assembly GCA_964521325.1 of uncultured Dehalococcoidales bacterium. GTDB lineage: Bacteria > Chloroflexota > Dehalococcoidia > Dehalococcoidales > CAZFRL01 > CAZFRL01. The sequence continues at coordinate 3,659 of CAZFRL010000008.1, forward strand.
AGAGATATACAAGGAAACCATTAAATTAGGCGGAGTCATGACAGCCGAGCATGGTCTGGGCAGAATTAGAATCTCAGATCTCGACATCTGCCTGAGCCAAAAGGAAATAGAGTTAATGAAAGGCATTAAGAAGGTTTTCGACCCAAATGATATATTGAATCCGGGATGCGCCATAAAGCCAGAATAACGGTCTCATTTTGCTTTCATTTAATAAGATTGCTATTATTATGGGCAGAACTCCAGGCATGACCACTTGTTTTTTCTAAATTCTCCTGCCTAAAGGAGTCGAAAATGGCTATCGCAATTATATATCGAGAAGAATTAAAAGAATACGATTTTGGGGTAGGTCACCCCTTTCGAGGAGATAGATACGAAATATTCCCTAAATTTTTAACACAAAATCTGCCTGAAGATGATAACTATAGATTTCTTAAAGCAGAGTCAGCTACAAACGAAGATTTGTTGCTGATTTGCAACCAAGATTACATCAACTTTAACCGAGAATTTTTCAAGGCAGCCAATCTGGGTCTGAGCCATGTCGAAAGATTTTTTCAATATCACTCACAAGATAACCTGCCGGGAGACAAACCGGGGAAGCTAGAAGAAGCGGCTAGGTTAATTATTGGACAGGCCAAGATGGCGGCTGACTTAATCCAAGCCGGTAAATATGAAAAAGCAGTATGTATTGGTGGGAATATGCATCATGCCAAACCAGACTATGGAGAAGGGTTTTGTATCTACAATGATAATACCTTTGCCGCTAAGTATTTGATTGAAAAACATGGTTTGGACAGAATATTGGTCTTAGACACCGATGCCCATATGGGAAATGGGACTGGTGAGTATTTCTATGAAGACCCCAGAGTTTTATTTATTGACCTGCATCAAGACCCGAGAACGCTCTACCCGGGAACCGGTTTCACTCACCAAATTGGTGCCGGCGATGGGAAGGGCTTTACCATCAATATCCCGATGCCAGTTTATTCAGGCTATGATTCCTATCAACTTGCTCTGGAATCTATAGTTCAGCCAGTAACTCAGGAATTCAAACCTCAAATTATCATCAGGAATGGCGGCTCAGACCCACATTTTGCTGATGGATTAACTAATCTAGGACTTCCGCTCGCCGGATTTCGAATGATTGGGGAAAGTGTTAGACAGATGGCTAAAATCTGCCAGGGCAGGGTTATTGATTCGATTGGGTCTGGCTACAACAAAGATGTTCTACCCTATGCCTGGCTAGCTTTAATCTCTGGCCTAGCTGATTTCAAAATCAAGCTAGAAGAGCCAGTCCCAATCCCCGAAAGATTTAAGGCAGACCCTTCCTTCACCCAGACTAAAGCGGTTGTAGAAGAAGTTAAGCGACAGCTCAAAGATTACTGGAAATGTCTGAAATAATTTATATCGTCTCTTAGGGCTGTGTTTATTATGAGCGCTATGAAACAAAGGCTAAGCCAAGCTCTTTCCCAGAGACAGAAACAGCATATTACTGATGCTAGCCGGGTGAAGTCAGCCGTGCTACTGCCCGTCTACCATAAGCAAGGGCAATATTACATCTTATTTACTAAGCGCACAGAGACGGTTAGAAACCATAAGGGTCAGATATCCTTTCCCGGGGGAGCTTACCAAGAGCAGGATAGGACACTGGTTGCTACTGCCTTGCGAGAGTGTACTGAGGAAATAGGCTTGATAGCTGACAAGGTTGAGGTATTGGGGGAACTGGATGATATTGCTACCACGACTTCAAGCTATATAATCTCGCCTTTCGTCGTACTAATCCCCTGCCCATATCAGTTCAAGATAGACAGGGAAGAGGTTGATGAAATTATTGAAGTACCTATTTCAGCGCTCATGGACAGGGGTTGCTTGCGTAAAGAGACCGAGATTATAGACAGCGAAGCAGTCACCTCATATTTCTATCACTACCAGGGCAAGGTAATATGGGGGGCTACCGCTAAAATATTAAACCAGTTTCTGGATATTTTCGCCCGGGTTATGCAGGACGAGTAGAGTGAAGAGACGTGGACTGAGAGAGCGACTGATTCGGGTGTAACATTACTTTTACCTTTAGTGACACCCTTGGCTTTGATTTCACCCTTTATGTTCAATGTGTTATCGGTGGCGGTAATATCGACCTCCTCCGGCTTTACCCCAGGTAAGGCGACTTTAACCATCACATCGTTGGCGGTATGATACATATCAATCGGGGCAGCCGCACCAAGAACAAAGGTGCCGAGAAGCCGAGAAGGGGTAACAAAGCTGTCCTCAAAAAGTTTATCCATTGCCTGCCTCAGGCTCATCAGTTCAGTAAAAGGTTGCCAGCGTATTATAATCATCTTTACCTCCTTTTATTTCCATTTAGTCTGCTGGTGGTCGCTCTCCCAATCACAAGATATTATAATAAAGTTTATTAAGTATTATCGTAAAAAATTATCAGTCTTTCTGATAAATATTGACAGGTTTTACAAAATAGCTTATAATATCTTCTTAGATAATACGGCATATTGACTGGTAGAAAAGATGGCAGGCAAGGATTACTACAGTATTTTAGGGGTTAATCGGAATGCCAGTGAACGTGAGATAAAGCAGGCTTACCGAAAGCTGGCTCGCAAGTATCACCCGGATGTTAATCCTGGAGATAAGTCAGCAGAAGCAAAGTTTAAAGAAATAAACATGGCTTATGAGGTTCTGTCCAACAAGGAGAAACGGCAGAAGTATGACCAATTTGGTGACCAGTGGCAGTATGCTGACCAGTTTACCAAGGCAGGACGGCAACAAACACCATTCTGGGATTTTGGCCGGAGTGGTGGCACCACCAGAGTCCACTTTGGTGGAGGTGATGCCGATAGTCTGCTTGATGAACTCTTCCGCAATTTTGGCACCGAGACCTCTAGACGCCGACCTCGCTCCAGACGAGGTCAGGACATAGAATACCCGGTTGAGGTAACTCTGGAGGAAGCGTATAACGGGGGCAGCCGAACCCTCAGCCTGCAGGCTAGTGAGCCCTGTTCTGGTTGTGGCGGCACTGGTCAGATACAAAACGTACCCTGCTCAGTATGCCGAGGCTCAGGTAGAGTTCCCCGCCTGAAGCGGCTGGAGGTCAAGATTCCACCCGGGGTTAAAGACGGGTCTCGAGTGCGCATTGCTGGTAAGGGGGGACAGGGTTATGGTGGCGGAGCTAACGGTGACCTATATCTAGTAATATCGGCTAAACCACACCGCCTGTTTGAACGCAGAGGCGATGATTTATACGTGGAGGTAGCAGTTCCGCTGGTAGTAGCAGTGCTGGGCGGCGAGGTTCAGGTGCCTACCCTTAAGGGCAAGCTGGCACTGAAGATTCCTCCGGAGACTCAGAATGGACGTATCTTTCGTCTGGCAGGACAAGGCATGCCCCATTTAGGTAATTCTTCTCGAGGTGACCTGCTGGCTAAGGCGAATATAACGTTGCCAACCAAGCTATCATCGGAAGAGAAAGAACTATTTAAGCGGCTTAATGAGCTTCGGCCCAGCCGATAGGGAGGTTATGATAAGCTCAGATGACAGTGAACCTCGTTATGTGATAAGTATAGCGGCTAGGATACTTGGCATTCAAAGTCATACCTTACGCTATTATGAAAGGATAGGCATAATACAACCGTCTCGGTCTCGGGGTAATATTCGGCTGTATTCAGAGAGTGATATAGCCCAGCTTCGCCGGGTAAAAACCTTAATGGAGGACCTTGGGGTCAACTTGGCCGGGGTAGAGGTTGTTTTGCGTATGGGACAACATATGACTGAATTACAGCGCCGCATGGAGAAACTGGAGGCAGAAGTAGAGAGATTGAGACAGGAAGAGCTTTAGATTAGTGCTTGATTATAGTAATATATGTAAAATTATAATATTTAGCGAGAGAAGATTTGTTTGATATAGAGATTTTTCTCCAGGAAAAGTTAAACCCCGTTCATAGAGCCTGGTATGTGACTTGGGTTTACTGGTGGCCATTATGGAAAAATATATCTAACGGGCGAACCATCCTGCGAAAGTGGGAGCAGTTTGAATTAGTAAAAGAGGGGCAAACCTTTCTTGATTATGGCTGTGGTACTGGTTACTTTACCGTTCCCGCAGCCAAGATAGTGGGTATGAAAGGGAAAGTATATGCTTTAGACTGTTTCCCTCGCCAACTGAAGATAGTAGAGAAGGCGGCAAAGAAGAAAGGGCTGACCAATATTGAGACGATACTTTCAGATAATAAAACGGGTTTACCGGATGAATGCATAGATATAATCTGGATGTGTGATGTCCTGCACGAGATTAAACACAAACGGACGGTAATAGAAGAGCTGCATCGGGTGTTAAAGACGGGAGGGGTTTTGGCAATATATGATGGCATGAGGGACAGGGTTTTAAGCCATATTACCGGTTTGTTTTCACAGAGCGGTAAAGATGGTAAACTCTACAAGTTTATTAAAATGTGACAGGGAGGTGCTCGCTGGCAATCAGGCAAGTTGAACAAGAGAGGCGAAAGCGATGGATGCGGTATTTCCTTATCGGCATATTCGTTCTGTTTTCAGCGCTGCTTGTCGCCGCCGTAGTCTATTTCTGGCAGGAGATACAGCATGCTGAGAAGTATGGTTATCTAGGCGGCTTTTTGATAAGCATCCTGGGAGGTATAACCATTATCCCGGCTCCCAGCCTGCTGGTAGTTTTCACTCTGGGTCACGCAGTGAATCCGTTATATTTAGGGTTAGTATCAGGGTTGGGCGAGGCTTTAGGCGGAATAACAGTATACCTGACCGGGGCAGGTGGGAAAACCTTATGGTCTAAGCTTAGTTCAAAACGACCAGTTTTTTATGAGGAACCAACGTTAAGTAGTGATAACCCAGCGCCAAAACAGTCTAAGTTTCGCTCCAAGTGGGACGCCTTTCGTGACCGCCTGGTAAATCTGCTAGAGCGGCGGGGGGGACTCTGGGTTGTCTTTATTGTCAATGCGTTTATTTGGGCACTATGCTACCCCGTTGGTCTAGTAGCAGGCTCACTTCACATGGGCTTAAAGCGGTTCTTCCTAGTCAGCTGGGCAGGTAAGACAATAAGAGGTCTGATTATAGCCTACGCCGGGCATTGGGGATTACACTACCTGTTACAATGGATAGGGGGTTGATGATAACTAACAATTTGGCTTTGCCAGCAGTAATTAAGAGACTTGATGGGGGGGGTTATTATGAAGCAGGAAAGATTTACTGAGCAGGCACAAGAAGCGCTAGCTGCTTCCCAAGAGCTAGTTCGTCAGTACCACCACTCACAGTGGGACGTGGAACACATCCTGCTGGCACTGCTTCAGCAAGAGAGTGGCTTGGTTGGTGATATATTGAGAGAGCTTGGTGCTGACGTGGAGGCAGTGAGGCAGCAGGTAGTAGCCGCTTTAGATAAATCCCCTCGTATTACTTATGAAGTGACGCAAATTTACGCTACCCCACGCATAGCTCAACTTCTGCAGTCAGCAGCGGCTGAGGCTGATAGGCTTAAGGATGAGTTTATCGGCACCGAGCACCTGCTGATTGCTATGGCTGGGGAGGAGAAGGGTGAGGCAGCTGGCATTCTTCATCGCTTCAGCATTGACCAAGAAAAGGTGTATCGTGCCCTCCAGGCTCTTCGTGGTGGGCACCGGGTTACTGACGTCAGGGCAGAGAGCAAGTATCGCTCTCTGCAAAAGTATGGTCGAGACCTGACTGAGCTTGCCCATAAGGGTAAACTCGACCCGGTTATCGGTCGGGATGATGAGATTAAGCGGGTGATGCAGATACTTACCCGGCGGACCAAGAATAATCCGGTGATTGTTGGCGATGCCGGCGTAGGTAAGACTGCCATTGCCGAAGGGCTGGCACAAAAGATTGCCGCTGATGATGTTCCTGATTCCCTTAAGGGGCGCAAAGTAGTGGCTCTGGACATGGGAGCGTTGGTGGCAGGGAGTAAGTTCCGTGGTGAGTTTGAGGAGCGACTTAAGGCAGTTATGGATGAGATACGGCAGGCACAGGGTGAGATTATATTATTCATCGACGAGATTCATACTGTGGTTGGGGCTGGAGCAGCTGAGGGAGCCATTGATGCCAGTAATATGCTCAAGCCAGCATTAGCTCATGGTGAACTGCAATGTGTGGGTGCTACCACTATTGATGAGTATCGTAAGTTTATTGAGAAGGATAGAGCTCTGGAGCGGCGTCTTCAGCCGGTATTCGTTGGCGAGCCCAGTATTGAGGCTACTATTGACATGCTCCGCGGGCTTCGCCCCAGATATGAGGCGCATCATAAGATTAAAATCAGTGACCAAGCTCTGGAGGCAGCGGCTCAGTTAAGTCAACGCTACATTTCAGACAGATACTTGCCGGATAAGGCCATCGACCTCATTGATGAGGCCGCCAGCAAGTTACGTATAGATACCGAGAGTGCCCCGCCAGAGGTTAAATCTTTAGAGCAGCGCCTTAAGCAATTAATCAATGAGGAGGAGGCTGTCTCACAGCGCCAAGACTATGAGCATGCTACCCAGCTCAAGTCTGAGAGGTTGCGTCTGGAGGAGGAGTATAACCAGGCTAAAAGCAAATGGCTTCAGCAGGAGAAGATTGATGGGATGGTAGATGAAGAGAATATTGCCCAACTAATCTCTAAATGGACGGGCATCCCTGTATCCCAGATGCTGGAGGGCGAAGCCGAGAAGCTGCTCCATATGGAGGAGAAGATTCACGACCGTCTGATAAATCAAGAGGAGGCAGTTACTGCAATATCTGAAGCTATCAGGCGGAGCCGAGCTGGACTCAAGGACCCAAAGCGACCTATCGGCAGTTTCGTATTCTTAGGTCCAACCGGTGTGGGCAAGACTGAACTGGCTCGTACCTTAGCCTGGTTCCTGTTTGATGATGAGAACGCAATGGTTCGTCTTGATATGTCAGAATACCAAGAGAAGCACACGGTATCACGCCTTATTGGCGCCCCACCAGGCTATGTTGGCTATGAGGAGGGTGGACAGCTTACTGAGGCAGTGAGGCGACGCCCCTACCGCGTAATCCTGCTGGATGAGATCGAAAAAGCACATCCTGAGGTGTTCAATAGTCTGCTTCAAATCCTTGATGACGGACGGTTAACCGATGGTCATGGGCGGACAGTAGATTTTAAGAATTCCCTAATTATTATGACCAGCAATGTTGGTGTTGAGTTCATCAAGCGCCAAACGAGTGTTGGTTTTGCCACACAGACAGACGAAGCCAAAACTCAGAAAAAGTCCTATGAAAGCATGAAGGAAAAGGTGCTGGCTGAGATGAAGAAGACCTTCCGCCCTGAGTTCATTAACCGCATAGACGAGCTTATAGTCTTCCATGAGCTTGATGAGAAACAGCTCAGAAGCGTTGTTGATTTGCTGGCAAAGGACTTGCAGAAGCGTCTGGCTGAGCGCAAGGTAGACGTGGAGCTGACTGAGAAAGCCAAATCCTGGCTGGCTAAAGTAGGCTACGACCCACAGTATGGCGCACGACCGCTGAGACGAGCTATAGAGCGCTATGTGGAAAATCCCCTATCATCCAAGCTCCTTAGCGGGGAATTTAGTCCTGACGATGTAGTCTTGGTTGACCGTAAGGGTAATGGCTTAACCTTTACCGCAAAAAAGGCATAAATGGCTGAGCAATAGTTTAGCCCGCCAAATAGAGTAAGCGCTTATTTAAGTGGCTGTTCTATCACTTTAGCTAATATTAATCTTGTAATCCCGCCAGCTCTTTAGCCAACTGTTTCTTCTTCTTAAGGTCTGTATTCCTGTACAAGGCTACCATCTGGTTTTGCCGAGGACCTGCTCCATGCCAGGTGCCCACTCCATGAAGACCTGCCACCCAGTGCTGCAAAAACTTGGACATACGCATTCTGTCCCCGGCAGAGGCATTTGTCCTGAAATACTTCTCTACCAAAGGTTTTGTCACCGGATTCTCCAGGTCCCTCTCGGATGGCATAGTTACGGCAAATCCACCAACGATATCACCAGCCCACTTCATCACCTCCCAGAAACCGTCAGCGGTGTTAAGCTTAGCTGCATTGCCCAGAGCCTCGTCACACAGGTAAAACCCAGAGCCTTTCGGCTCTTCTTTTCCTCTATAGGCAGAAGCTATGGTGCAACCATAGGATATCTCTCTCACTTTAATCATCTCCGTAATTTGCTGACGGATATGGGATACCTTATCCAAACCAAGATACTCTATCAATATCTGCGTGGCTCCAATAATAAGGTCCATAAATCCTGCCTTGCAGGAGCCGCCACAGGTCATCCGGTGCTGCTTAGCAAAACGAAGCAAAAGCTTAGGCGCATATTCTGTCTCCCCACACAGGAAAACCCTTTCCCAAGGAACAAAGACATTATCAAAGACAAACAGACATGTTTCCCTTTGACCATATATCGGGTTGCCTATCTTTGAATTATCATTCATAAATTCTCTTTCCGCCGACATTGCATTATATTGGCTGACATAGGTAATTCCCTGTTGGGAGTTCTTGACAGCGCAAGCCACAGCATAGGACTCTTCACCCTCTCTGGTAGACATGCCTGGTATGACCAAGGTCTCATCGGCTCCTATAGCTCCACTTTGATGTGTTTTGGCACCTCGTAACACGATACCATCAGGACGCTTCTCAGCGACCCTCACATAGTGGTCAGGGTCACCTTGTCCAGGTCTGATATCTCGGGGACCCTTAACATCCATGGCAGCGCCACTAACCGCCAGGTCATTCTGCTGAACATATTTGAGCCACTCAATAAATCGGCTGTGATAATCGGTACCTAGCTCCCGGTCCATCTCATAAGTAGTAGCTGCCGTCGCCTGGAGAGCATCACAACCGACACAGCGATAATTACAGGTACCCAATTTCTGAGAGCATAGAAGACCCATTTCAGCACGCATCTCTAGGTCTCTCGGAGAACGGGGTAGATACACGTTCCGGTTTACCTTCTCTCCAATCAAAGGAGATATTGCATTCATAACCTCATCATATTGAGGTTCAGTACCTAGGTCAAAAACCTTAGCCGTAGCATCTAATACTGTTCTGGTATTGAGATTTTCTTCCAGGTTCTCTACTTTTCTGCCATCGATGTAAACATTGTGGTTAATCTTTGCCTGACCCTCTTTGTACTGGTCTCCAGTTCTTAAAGCCATGTTCCTCCTTCCTTGATATAAGCATTTTTATCGTTCGGCTTCGGTTTGCTGCTTTTCCCACTGGCTGCGGTGGAGCTCCATAAGCATGAAGTTATATCCATCCCTTCTCAGATTCCCACAGGGGGTAAAGCCGCACTTCTTGAAGCACCTTTGCGCCCTGGTGTTTGAGTCAAGAGTCTTAAGGTAGATTCGCTTAAGATTTGTCTGGCGAAAAATATAGCAAACTAAAGCAGTTACGACATCAATACCATAGCCTTTGCCCCAGTAGTCACGATTGCCAATCATAATACCTAGTTCAGCTTCGCCTTTAGTCTCATTAATATTGTAATATGAACAGTTACCAATGTGTTTACCATCCAGAGTTTCTATTACGAACCGTCGACTACTTGAAAAGAAGTAGCGCAGTTCGCTAGTGTATTCTAATAGATACCGGGTAAAGCTGATAGCTAGCGGGGGGACAGCATCAAGCTGAGCTAACTCGGGGTCACTGAGCCAGGTATAGTCGCTTCGCGCATCGGACAATCTTTTATCACGAAGCTTAACCTTACTGCCGGTAATCATACATCCTCACCGGTTTCTTTGTTAGCTTTATCCATGTCAGCAATAGTTTCCTCAACAGGCGATGGCATATTATACTCCTCGGTTTTACTCCTCCTCCTCTTCCTCTTCCTCCTCACGTTCCCATATAGGCTCGGTAAAGTAGTCTATATACTCGCCCATAACCTCAGCCGCTAACTGTTTCATTTTCTCACCTGCCTTCTCAGCTTGCTGTACCAGCTCATCCGTATCAATTCCGATGTCTAGCATTTTAGCCAGCACCTTAAGTATGGCCAAAGCTGCCATTGGGTTCTGCATTCGAGTAGCATACAAAGGCACCTCACCCAGCAGGCAAACACCCTCAATATCTCGCTCTTTAGCTACGCCCAGCATTAACCCATTCAACCCGGCAATGTGAAAGTGACCCCTTTGCACCAAATCATAACTTTTTAAATCCTCAGTTACTTGCTGATTAGTAGCTACTCCCCACACTCTGGGCTGCTCGGTGTGGTGGATACGGGTCATAGCTGCAGCGCAGGTATATACTCGTTTAACCTGAAAGCTCAGTCCTAGGTCGAGGACACAATTAGCCAGCTCATATCCCTTGGAGGCAGGTTGGTCTTCGCCTATAAATAGTATTATATCGCTTCCCTCACCCTTGTTTTTCCAGTAGTAGAACTTGCTCTGTGGGAACTGCGGTGCCTCTACCACATTGTCCCTAACCACTACTCCAATAGGGTCAAAAAAACGGGAAGCCTCAACCTCGCCTAGTTCCTTAAAGCCTAGCTTCCTTTGCAGGTATGTAGCTGCTATCATTGACACATTGCCAATACCAGGCCAAGCAGCTAACATATTTGGCGAATTAAGCTTTGGTTTGGCATAAAGTTTAAATAACTTGCTCATTTTAATGCACCTATCTTGTCACACCTGGGCTAAAACTATCTCTAGATAAGATTGCTTATCAATCTTATCCCTTCAGTCTCCCTCTTTCAAATGATTTACTTAGCCGCTACTGACAAGCTGGGACAGTAAAGAGGCGGCGTCTGAAGAAAGCCCCCTACCCACTTGGGCTCACTGCCAATAGCTGCAATTTGTTTAAGAACCTGATATATGTTCCCCGAGACCATGGTATTCTTAACCCTACCCACTATTTTACCACTTTCCACTTTATAACCAAGCAGGACATTGCCACTGAAATCGCCACCTAAAATGTTACCCTGTCCGGCTCCCATTAGCCATTCAATAACCAGCCCTTCCTTCATGTCGTTTAACATTTCATCAAAGGTAGTATCACCGGGAGCAACAACAAAGGCGGTGGGCGAGGGAACGGGCAATCCGCCATGATTTCTACTGCCGTTACCGGTGCTCCGCGTGTGAGCCATGGCAGCTGTTTGCAGGTCATAAAGGAAGTTGGCTATAGTGCCCTGTTCAATGAGAGGGGTGCACTGACTTGGTACACTCTCATCATCACAGGGGCGGCTTCCCGGGCGGTAGGCTATTGTAGGGTTATCCCACAACGATAGTCTTTCATCAAAAACCCGATGACCAAGTCTGTTCCCTATAGGTGAAGCACCCTCCAGAACTGTCTTGCCGTTGAAAGCTGCCATTAAAGATGGAACCAGTGCACTAGCTACCCCATTAGGGGTAAATACTACTGGCAGTGGTTGACTTGATACTGAGGCTTGGCTCCTGGCTAGCTCAAGCTGCTGGAGCACTACATCAGCTACCGCCTTAGATTCAGCTAAGGGACGGCAAGAGCTTTCGCTTTCGCCGACAAAGAGCATATCCGTATCACGGATAAGGCTGCCCTCAATACCCAGACTAAAGATGCTTTTCCTGTAATCTGACTGTCCACCACGAGAATTTATGATACTGACTGAGATTATGCTCTTGGTCACCTCTGCCTGGCATATAATATCTGGGGTATGACTTTTAACCGTAGCTATAAGCTCTTCGCCAAGCTTAGTCATCTCAGCTATGGGCACAGGTTCCACCCCGGGGTCAAAGACTGTAACCCCGGGATAAGAGCCCAGGGAGGGCAGCTCAAACTTGGCCAGCATGCCGAACTGACTTGATTCCACGGCATTATCGACCAGGCCCTGGCTGTTACCCAGCTCCGTAGTTGATGAACAACCAATCCTGCCCTGCCTGACGATACGTAGCGCCACCTGGCTGCTCTGCTTGGTTTGAACATGTTTCAGGCGGTTAGCTTCAAATTGAACTGAGGTTTCCTCTGAGGAGACCATAAACACCTCAGCCTCCCCAGCCACCTTTTTAGCCTGAGCCAGGATATTCTCCAATTATCTGCCTCCAACCAAACAGTGACGAATTCTAATATGGGGGCTACCATTGGAAACAGGCAAGGGCACCTGCGCCCCCTTACCACAGCCACCACCCTGGTTCATCTCCAAGTCATTACCTATGGCGTCTATATTGTTAAGGGTGGTGAACACATTTCCGGTAAGTACTACCGGTCGTAATAACTCAGCAAGCTTGCCGTTACGTATCATATAAGCTTCTCCAGCAGAGAAGGTGAACATCTCCATACTGGTCATACCACCATACCAGTTTTTGGCATAGATACCTTCCCTGATATCACTTATCATGTCGTCAAAGGAGACTGCCCTTGGCTCAATATAGGTGTTGGTCATACGCACAATAGGCGGATAGCGATAGTTAATGGCTCTGGCATTACCGGTGGGCTTTTCTTTCATCTTGGCAGCGGTCTCCCTAGAATGAAGCCTGCCGACTAATTTACCCTCCCTGATAAGATAGGTTTTAGTTGCTGGCACTCCTTCATCATCATATTTATAACTGCCTCGCAGCCCTGGTATGGTTGCCGAATCAACAATATTAAGCTCGGCACTGCCAAATTTTTTACCGAGAACCATAACTTGGCGCAAGCGGTCGTTTTCATAAACAAAGTCAGCCTCTGATAAATGACCAAAGGCTTCATGGACAAAGACACCAGCCAGAACCGGGTCTAACACTACAGTATATTCTCCTCCCTTTACCTGTGGTGCTGATAATAGCTCTACAGTACGCTGAGCCATCAGCCCTACCTGCTGGTGGTAGTCCTGAATTAAGTTAAAATCACCGCTATTACCCAGGCTCAATCCCACCTGCTGGATATTGCTGTCTTCCGCAGCTATAGCAGTCAAGCGCAGGGTAATATCCATCCGTTCCTGCTCAACATAGCTACCTGATGAATTGGTGAAGATTACCTTTTTGTGGCTATCACCGTAGCCAATAACTGAAGTCTGTATCTTTGGCGTACGCCAGATAATATCATTATATTCGTCCAGCAGCCGCTTCTTTTCGGCTATAGGGATAGTTACTGGGTTCTTATCTACCTGGCTTGGCACATTTTCAACCACCGGTTCTACTGGAGCCAGTTTGCTTTCTTCGTTACCAACAATTTGGGCTTGCTTCACCGCCAGCTCTACTCTGCCTGGCATGTCATTCAAGTTATTAAAGGTAACGAAGCCCCAACCGCCTCTTACCAGTGCTCGCACATTCCCACCAATGGCAGTGGACCTGCCAATAGACTCTATCTCCTTACCGCGGTAGGTAATATGGCTGGTCTGGCTCTCCTCAAGGCGAGCCTCTATATAATCGGCACTATAACCTTTAACCGCCTCAGCTAGCTGGTGACCAATAGTTTCAATATCTGTCATAGGTTTTTTCTTAAACAGTAAGGCTAATCTACAAAATCAACAAGTTGGATGTCAACTTACAATATGGATAAACAGAGTCTCTTAACAGAATACATTACCTTTCTAGTATTGTAAACTAATTAGGTGCAACAAAAAAATGAGAATAGAAATTCTGTCAGATTGACAGGGGATTAGCTGAAGTCTAAAATATCCCTAAAAGGAAGGAGACCAGTCATGACACAAGAATTATCAAAAGAGGAATTGCTGGATAAAATTGAGAGCACCGCTCAGAAATATGAGGAGAAATATTATGGGTGCGCCCGCTGTACATTACTTGCACTCCAAGAAAACCTTAACCTGGGAGATGATTTAACCTTTCAAGCATCCACCCCTCTTTCTGCTGGGATTGCATGGAGAGGTGAGACTTGTGGAGCTTTGCTTGGTGGATTATTAGCAATAGGATTAGTCACAGCCAGCAAAAAGATAGAAGACGAACCAGCGTTTTTCGACCCAATGGCAGAAGGCTTCAGGTTTTTTCGGAGATTCGAGAAGGCAATGGGGAGTAACCTCTGTCGTGACATTCAAAAGGCAAAATTCGGACGCTCATTTAACCTGGCTGTTCCTAAGGAGTTCGAGGAGTTTGAGAATGCCGGCGGCCATGCTGCCGATGGGTGCCCTCAAGTAGTAGGGAAAGCAGCTCGACTGGCGGCCGAGTTCATTATGGAGCTACGAGAGAAACAAGCAATCAAAGATTAGTACCGACAATGTAGCAAGCCTAGCTCCCTCAAGGTGAGTTTTTATATAATCAGAGAGCTATAACTTTTAACAGACTCGTCTAGTCGATTACTAACAGCTCCAATACCGGCTATAGGTTTTTCCTAGTAGGAGTCTTGGTAAATTTGGGCTATAGCTGCGGCATCAAGTACTCTAGGATGCATTGGGAGCAAGTCATCTGTCTTCACTGTAGAGTTTGCCATTTCCTCAAAGAGCTCAGCCTCAATACCGAGGTCTCGCAGCCGGAGTTTCATACCTACCCTCTCCAGCCACTTCTCGGTAGCCAGTATCCCATCTGTCTCACCAAAGACATTCTTGCCCAGAGAGTCAAACCTATCCTGTTTTGCCGGAAGTGTGTATCTCATCCAGGCGGGAAGCAGGGCTGCCAGACCATCACCATGAACAATGTCATAATATCCACTTAACGTATGCTCAATGCCATGAAGTGTCCTAAAGCCGGCTCCTCCCCCCAGTTCAACGAATTGTGAGCAGGCAACAGTAGACGCCCAAGAAAGACGAGTGCGAGCTTCAATGTCATCCAGTCTAGCTAACACCTGTGGCAAAGTCTCAACTATCAGTCTCATTGTTGTTTCCATAATGCCGTCGGTCAAGGGAAAGGGGCTTCTAGTAGTCAGGTAACACTCCACTACATGGCAAAAGGCATCCACTCCCCCCTGTGCCGTTGGCTTTTCAGGCAAGGTAAGTGTAAGAGCAGGGTCAATAATAGAAACCTTAGGATAAAAAAGAGGGTTTAATAACACTCGTTTCTCATGGGTTTCCCAATCGGTAATTACAGCTACCCTATTTATCTCAGAACCACTAGCGGCAACGGTTGGCACTAGCATAAGCGGTAGTGGCACACGACTCGTTACATCAACCCTAACGTTCATATGGTGAACGATTGACTCGGTACCAGTACTGACCAATAACGTCATCCCCTTAGCGGTATCCATGGCACTGCCTCCACCCAAGCCAATAATCAAGTCAATTCCCTCACTACGAACTATCCTGGCTCCCTCATCCACCGTCGAGGCACGAGGATTGGGCACCACCTTATCAAAAATTAAGGTATCCACACCATTGTCTTTCAAGTCTTGCACTACCCTATCCAGTACCCCTGTCCGGCGCATACTTCCAGAACCGGTGACCAGTATAGCCTTTCGCCCTAATTTCTTCGCTTCTGCCCCCAGCTGAGCAAGGCTCTCAGGGCCAAAAATAATTTTTGTCGGCAGATAAAATTTAGTTATCATAAAGAATATACCTCCGTAGTAATATTATGTAAAGTATTTAGTGTAATTTAGCTCTCAGATTCTACCGCTGCAACGGAATGACGCAAATAAAACGGAGAGGCTCGCTGCCATTATTAACAAAGCAGTGATGCTCATTAGGGGCAATAAAGATAACGCTGCCCTCCCCTATCGGGGTTGCCCCTTGCTCACTTACCACCATTCCTTGCCCGGAAAGAACAAACACCTCGTGCTCCCACCAGTGAGAATGAGCTGGGGCAGAGCTACCGGCCGCAACCTCAAAAACACGCATACAGAAACGTGGTGCCCCGTCGTCAGCCGTAATAACCTCACGTTTTATTACCCCGGATATTTCCTCAGTAGGTTCAGTATCAAGATAATTACTGATTTTCATTGTTATAAACCTCCCCGACTATTGAAGATAATTGTAGCAATAAAGTGTATAGGACGCAACCGGGAGACAGGACGGGAAAAAGCCCTAGCGCCTCAATTTTCCCAGCAGAGCCTACTGCTACTCTCATTCACTGTGGAGCAGAATAGTATCATCCTTCAGCTGCTCTCCAGCAGCTCGCTCGAAAGCAGTTATCAGGTTACCAATGGTAAGCTTATTCTTATCCGCCTCACCTATGTCTACTACAATCTTACCCTTGTGCATCATGAGCAGCCTATTGCCATAGCGCAAGGCGACTTCCATATTATGGGTGACCATTATGGTAGTCATCCGCTCCTGGTGTACAATCATGTCGCTTAACTGGAGGACCGTTTCGGCTGTCCTTGGGTCCAAATTAGCCACATGCTCATCAAGCAGTAGCAACGCTGGCTTACTTATAGTAGCCATAGCCAAAGCCACCGCCTGTCTTTGTCCACTTGAAAGCGTACCCACCAGAGCGTTTAATCTATCTTCCAGTCCTAAACCTAGTGGAGCCAAAGCAGCGCGAAACTGGTCTCTGCGCTGTTTATTACTAGCTACCCTCAGCCCTCTTGGCTGCCCTCGTAATAAAGCAATAGCCAGGTTTTCCTCTATGGTCATTTTGGCTGCTGTGCCTATACTAGGATCCTGGTATACCCTACCCACATATGTTGCATGCTTATACTCACTCAAGCCAGTAATATAGTTACCACCAACAATAACTTTACCACCCCTTTCTGGAGGGAAGACACCAGCAATGATATTAAGCAAGGTAGTCTTTCCAGCACCATTACTACCAATGATAGTAACGTAATCCTCCGCCTTAACATCAAGATTAATATTGTCTAAAGCAGTAACCTCATCTATAGTGCCTTTAGAGAAAATCTTGGCTATTCCTTTAAGTTGTAATAGGCTTTTATTTTCACCCATGAGATATTTCCTTTACCATCTTACTGCTGGCGGTATCCATTCGTGCTGTATCTTCTTCCGTATATACGGAATTGCCAGAGCTACGACTAACAACACTGCGGTGATAAGCTTTAAATCACCCGGAGCCATACCCAATCTTAGGGCAACGGTTATGAATAACCGGTAGATAAAAGCACCACCTATTGCTGCTAGTAATAGCCTAGCCAAACCCTGGGGGCGAAACAGCGACTCACCAATTATTACTGAAGCTAGCCCCATTACAATCATTCCTATCCCCATACCCACATCGCTGAAGCCCTGACCCTGAGCAACCACAGCACCGGCAAGGGCAACAAGACCATTGGAGATAGAGCAGCCAAGCATAATATTTTTATCGGTATCTACGCCCATCGCCCGTACCATCTGTTCATTATCACCAGTTGCCCTTAGCGCTAGACCAATCTCAGTGCGCAGAAACCAGTTTAGAATGAAAAAAATAATAACCCCAAACACCAACGCAACAATGATTGATACTGCGATACTGCTGCTACCAAGCCCCAAGGGTTCTGCAACTATATCAAAGATGGTTGTTTCACGGAGGAGTGACACATTAGCCCCACCCATAATCCTCAGGTTTATGGAGTACAGCCCGACCATCATGAGGATGCCAGCCAGTAGAGCTGGTAACCTCAGCTTTGTATTGAGTAACCCGGTCACCAAACCAGCACCCAGGCCTACGCCAACAGCAGCTAGGGTTGCCAAGATGGGGTTTACTCCAGCTACGATTAGCACGGCTGTGGTTGACGCACCAAGGGTGTAACTTCCATCCACAGTGAGGTCAGGGAAGGCAAGCACCCGCAGTGTAAGGTATACACCAATGGCGACCAAACCAAATACCAGCCCCTCGTAGAAAGAGAAGCCCAGTATAGCACCGGTGGTACCCAGTATCTCTTCCTCCTCTCTGGAGCTTGTACCTACATCTCTAGCTATTCAATTGGTAGAAGCAGATGCATTATGAAAACCTACGTACTGCATCTCACTTCCCTACCATATTAGTTCACAAAACTCAGCACTTCAATAGACCGCATCTTCAACTTTCTCATAGACAAGCTCGGTGGGCGTCTTTCCTGTCTTTTCAGCTTCCTCCAGAAGCTGCCTAAAGTTGTCACGGCAAACAAGCTCAATTCTTGGCTTTATCTTATCAAAAGATGCCTGGTCTTGGAATAGCCATTCGGCCCAACCAGCTATAACCCCAGCGGTATTATGTGCCCAATCTACAACGAAGAGAATGCCAGCATTAGCAATCTTTCTCGCCAGCTCTATCTCACCCTCCTTGCTGGTGGCTTTTAGCTGGTTATTAGCTGAGCCTATTATTATCTTAAACTTGAACTGGGGGACTCTATCTTCAGTTATTATGCCCCCCATGGCACATGGAGAAAATATATCAGCTTCCACTGTATATATGTCATCCGGTGCTACATACTGAACTAAATCTGAGCCATACTTTTGCTGAAGCTTGTGCACTCTGGGTAAGTTTATATCAGTAACTATAAGCTTAGCACCGCCATCCAGCAGATACTTAGCCAATCGGTTGCCCACTTCTCCCAGCCCTTGAATAGCTATCTTCTTGGTTGATATATCTCTGCTACCATAAACAAAGTTGCATGCCTCTATTATAGCTAAGTATTCCCCGTAGGCAGTGGGGCCACCAGTTGGTCCTATTAGGCTCTTAGTACCACCGGTAATGGCTTTGTTAAATTTCTCATGGATAATATCAGCCATTTCCGGCTCAAACCCCATGTCCGGTCCGGTAAACGCTCTTGTTCTATAAATTGCATAGCCGAGAAAGCCCATGGTCTCAAAGTCATCCAGCTTCACCGGGGCACATTGGACCACTGTTTTGCAGCCACCGTAGGGTATATTAGCTATAACGTTCTTATAAGCCATTGCCCGAGCCAGGTTTAGACCGTCCACAAGAACATCTAGTTCAGCCTCGTCTAAGTCATGTCTTCGTATTCCGCCGGAACGTATAGCGTGACTCATATTTTTTATGCCGAGTGTATTAACGTGTTTGCAATACATCACCCTGATATTTCTCTTGCCGTTGTAGAAGAACTCGATGCCGTGGTGCCTGCCTTCTCTCAAAAGCTGCTCTATCTGCTCAAGGTAATCTCTCAGGCCTAGCTCAACAAAGGTGGTAAGCAGCTCCGTCGTGCCTACTGCTCTATAGTCACCGGTTAGAATATCCTCAGGGGTGAAATCAGCCATGTATCTATCCCAACGCACATCATCGTCCCACTCTTTCATCCCCCTCAGTAGGAACTTATCTTCCTTTCTATCGTAGAAAATCTCCAGCGTCGTTAGCCCCTCTTTTTCCAAGACGCTAAATACGCTGCTGGGTACTCCCATACTTATTTCCTTCTTGTCACGTATCTGTTATTTAGAATATTCCACCCTCTCGTTTAAAGGACGTCTTCATAAGAAATAGCGCAAGATATTGAGAGGGAGAACCCATAGATTTTAAGATAAATCCCTCGAATTCACCACTAAGGAATTCTGATGCGCCAAGTTTATATCCTCTGTGATGCACCAAGGACAGTTTTTGATGATGCCTATTATCCTATCTCGGTAGCCCTATCCAAGACTTCCTGAGGAATGGTTACCCCCATCCTCTCAGCTGCTGTTGGGCTCAAGTAGACGATTGTCATCGGCATCTTGCCAACAGGTATGTTAGCTGGGTCTGCACCCCTCAGAATACGAGCAGCTAACTTACCGGCTTCTATACCATTAAGATGGTAGTCGAGGCCAAGGCCGCTAATGGCTCCCGCCTTCGCCATGCTAATATCGCTACCAAAAAGTGGTGTCTGATTCTCCTCACAAACCTTTACCAGCGAATCAATAGCTGCTGCCACCGTATTATCAGAGGGCACCCATACAGCATCCACTCTGCCAACCAGGGACATGGCTGCAGCATAAACATCGGCAGTTGTAGCTGCTGTAGCTTCAACAATCTCCGTTATACCTAGCTCCGGTGCCACCCTCTCGAGTTCTTCTATCTGCACCACTGAATTCACTTCACCGGCATTGTAGACAGTACCCAGTTTTTCAGCAGGATAAATATCCATACCCAACTCTACCTGCTGACCAACATCAGCCCAATCACTGATCCCGGTCACGTTACCACCAGGCCTTTCCCAGCTTTCAACAACCCCAGCCGCCACTGGATCAGTCAAGGCACCAAAAACCACTGGTATATCTGTGCCCTCGGTTGCCTCAGCACAGGTTTGAGTGCTCGGTGTAGATATAGTGAATATCATATCCACATTATCCACAACAAACTTTTGGGCAATAGATACGGCTGTGGTCATATCGCCCTCAGGAGTGCGGTAATCATACTCAACATCCGCTCCCTCGACAAAGCCCTCCGTAGTCATCTGCTCGATAAAGCCCTCACGAGCAAGATCCAAAGCAGGGTGGGTAACTATCTGAGTTATGCCGATGTTATACATCTTTTCCTTTGGTGCACAACCACTGGTTAGGGGTAAGACTAGGGCTAACACCAATATAAAGGAAAGGCTAATAACTAAGGTGCGTAATCCTTTATTTTTCATGAGACCTCCTCCAGTAATAAATGTCATTCTGTCTCATCAGCCTATTTTGATTGGTTATTCACATAATTTCCTCCTTTACTACTGATACTGGCTTCTCCCAAAATATCCCTTCCACCAACAAGTATTCGTTTAGCCATTTGGATAAATATACCATATTTCATAGAGGTTGTGAACATTCAGTGAGTACAGCTTAAGGTCTAAGATTACAAACCGCCCCATTGGCAAGGTAACACATCTAGGAAGAAGGGAGGAAAGCTGCCATAGGTTGAGACCACAGGAATTTGAAGTTAGTGAAGCATAATCTGCCACACGGCGTTATACGCCGTCAGCGATAATAACTCTTGACATTGCTTACTACATCCTCACATAATAATATATGATAACAATTTCTTTAACTCAATATATGATGGCATTATACTCATCCTCAGAGACTATGGCCTCCAATGCCATAATTTTGTAACTTTGTCATTACTGACCACCTATTATTGTTGTTGAATATCTAGGGGGCTGGGAGATGAGGCCTCGGGTAAGATACTAACAAGCGAAGAAGGTCAAACATGGCATTAGAAAGATGGAGATCGTCAAGGGGGTAACTCCCTGACAAACGTTCAGGGGGTTACCCTGAGTTATTTTCACTGTCTTTTTAATCTGGTTAAGAGAATTAAGAATCATTAGACAAATAAGTAGGTAGGTAAGTACAATAACGAAAATTAAATTTCTTATCAAAAATGCTGTGAAAGGAGGTTAGGAAAATGGTTGCTAAAAATGTGCGGGTTAATGAGGCTGGGAGACACGCTGAGTCACCTGGAATCATGACCAAGCCACTCCCCCAAATTCTAGACGAGATGGAAGCCAATATCAGCGCGGCTGCTGAAGCTGCAAGGAGAGCTGAAGAAGCAGCCAAAGCAGCTAGGGGGGCAGCCGGGTCAGCTACCAAGGCTTCTGAAGAGGCAGCCAAAAGAGCAGAAGAAGCCCGCCAAGCTGGTGAAAGTGCCGCTGAGACAGCCACTCGAGCAGCTACAGAAGCGGCTGCAAAAGCAGAGGAGACAGCGAGAGCCGCTAGGGAAGCGGCTGAAGAAGCTGGCAGGAAGGCTGAGGAGGCAGACAGGGGGGCTAAACAAACGGCTGAGGCTTTCCAGAAGGCTGCTGAAGCAGCGGCGAGGGCATCTAGGGAAGCCGCAGCCGAGGCAGCTAGAGAAGGTGAGCTGGCAGTAAAAGCAGCGAATGAAGCTGCCGAAACGGCAAGACGTGCGTCTGAGGAAGCGGCAAAAAGGGCTGAGGAAGCTAGTGCCTTAGCCAGAGAAGCTGCGGCAGCAACAGCCGAGTCAGCCGAGGAAGCAGCCAAAAGAGCCGAGGAAGCAGCACTGCAGGCAAAGGAAACTGCTCAGGGAGCCAGCTATGCTGCTGAAGAAGCGACTAGGAAAGCGGAGGAGGTCGACCTGACAACCAGAGAAGCTGCGGCAGCAGCAGCCAGGGCAGCCGAAGAGGCAGCGGCTAGAGCTGAAGAGATAGCCGTTACTGCTAAAGAGGCGATGGAAAAGGCTATCGATTTAGCGGTTGCAGCTGGTCAGCAGGCAGACGAAAGTAGCCGAGCAGCCAATGCGGCCCGCACCGAGCTGGCAAAACATCTGACGGCAGAAACGGCTACGGCAGCTGATACAGCGGGTAGAAAAGCAAAAAGAGCAGCCGCTATAGCTTTTCAAGCAGCTGATGAAACCAGCCGGAAGGCGGAGGCTGCCGCCGCGGCCGGTGAAGAGGCTATTGGTGCAGCATCTAGAGTATCGGGAATAATTGCCGAGAGGACAGATGAGGCCGGTAAAGATAGTAAAAAGGCAGCGGCTGCCGGTTTTGTGGTAGCTGACAAAACGCGCAAGAAAGCCGAGCAAGCCGACCAAAACGGGGATGAAGCCATCGAGGAAGCAGCTAAAGCCTTGCACCAGTTGGTCAGCAGGGCTGATGAACTAGCCAAAGCGGCTGAGGCGGCTGCTGAAGCAGCTACAAAGGCTTCAGCATTAGCCAAAGATGCCGCCGAAGCAGCAATGAGAGCTGCTGCTGAGGAAACGGCTGCCAAAGTTGAAGAGGCAAAGGAGGCAGCTGAAGCGGCAGTAAAGCATGCTACGGAGGCATCTGGCGTAGCAACAAGGGCTGCTGAAGAAGTTACTGCCAAAACAAGTGAGGCAGAGGCAGCCAGAGCCGAGAGAACAGCCAAGCTAGCTCAAAAAGCTGTTGAAGCGGCTATCAAAGCAGCGACTGACGCCGGCAACAAAGCTGATGAAGCTGCGAGAGCGGCTGATGCAGCTCGTGTCGAAACAGTAAAGAGCCCAACTTTAGGTACAGCCAGAAAGGCAGATGAGGCTGGTAAGAGGGCTAAAAGGGCAGCCTATACCGCGTTCCGCACGGCCGATGACGTTGCTAGAAAGGCTGAGGCAGCTGACCTAGCCGGAGATGAAGCTATCGAGGTAGCGTCTAAATTATCAGGAGCAATCTCCGAGAGAGCTGGTGCAGCAGGCAAAAAGGCTAAAGAGGCAGCAGCCATTGGTTCTGATGTAGCCAAGAAAACTCGTCAAAAAGCCGAGTTGGTTGATAGAGCTGGTGATGAAGCTGTCGAGGCCGCAACCCAAATCTTGCATCAGTTAGTAAGCAAGGCTGAAGAACTAGCCAAAGCGGCTGAGGCGGCGGCTAAAGCAGCTACGAAGGCTTCAGAAGAAGCCAGGAAAGTAGCCGAAACAGCCGGCGATATGTCACAAAAAGCATCGGAGCATGCTGAGGAAGCCGCGAGGGGCGCAAGATCCCTCGCCTCTGATGCAAGCCGGAAAGCCGACGAAATAGCAACAAAAATGGAGAAGGCTCACCAGGAGACTGCTGCAGAAGTAGGACGCTTTTCAGCTAAAGCCGAGGAGGCTCTAAAGTTAGCCAGTGAGGCTTTGGACAGAGTGAAGGGGCTTGCCAATAGATTGCTCACCCAACTGGAATTAGCGATTATCATTGTAGCCATAGTGGGAGCAGCGACTATACTTGGTTTTGGTTTGGCACTTATTGTGAACCCGTAGCCCATAATTTGCTCCACAAAAGATGCTAGACAAAGACTTGGCATCTAAGCCGGGGAGGTATGCTGCTGTGTTTCATACTATTTGAGAATTCTCGAGGATGAAGGAGATTTGAGTCTCTCGGCTATACTACGCAGGGTAAAGCAACCTCAATCTGTGACCTATATGGGAATTGGATGGTTAGCTAGAGAAGGCTAAAAGTCAAGTTAAAAGTTCGTTATCTATAGCACAGCATTTATTATTTTCTACTGGGTAATACTCAATATATTATATTCGTTACCTTTGTGCTGCCGAATCAGGCTACCTATTGCTCAGTTGTGTTCTTTTGAAGCCCAGCCAATAACTTCTCCAAATTTTCGTCACTTCCCGCTAATACAAGGACATCGTCAGCCTTGATCACCTCCCGCTGGCCTGGAGTGACTATAACCTCCTTCCCACGTTGAATGAGCAGCACTGCCACTTTCCACTCGCCCTCGCTACCAAACCCAATTCCAGATAGTCTCTCACCAACGATGTGAGGCGGCACCGCCAACTTGGCAACACCGTATCCGGGTGCTACTGTCATATAGTCAGAGACATCAATCAATGTCACTCCATGGGCTACTCTAGTCCCCATTTCACGCTCCGGGTAAATCACAATGTCAGCCCCTATCTTCTCCAAGATACTGCCGTGAAGTTCATCATTAGCTCTGGCTATTACGTAGCGCACACCCAGTTTCTTCAACAGAATTGTAGATAGCACGTTGCTCTCAATGGCTGTCCCCATTGCCACTATAGCTATCTCAAAGTTACCAATCCCAAGCTCTTTGAGAACAGACTCGTTAGTTGCATCTGCTTGGATAGCGTGTGTCACTTGTGGCGCTATATTCTGGACACTTACCTCCTCTTTGTCTATAGCCAGTACATCATGGCCAATACTAGACAGTGTCGTGGCGACGCTGATCCCGAATCGTCCCAGCCCTATGACTACTATTTGTTTTTTCATGCTAACCTCCTATTTCTAGCCAATCCTAACCGTCTCTTCAGGGTATCGATACGTAGTTGGTTGCTGGCGTTGGATCAGAGCCAGTGCCAGGGTAAGAGGTCCCAGCCGACCAGCGAACATGGTGATGGTAATGATTATCCGACCCGCCAGTGACAGACCAGGTGTAATACCTGTCGATAAGCCTACTGTGCCAAACGCAGAGACAGTCTCAAAGGCCAGATTAAGAAAACCAAATTCTTCTGTAATTGTGAGCAGGAAGACCATTAACACCATTATACCAAGAGATATCATTACTACGGCAAGCGCTCGATTTATCTGCTGGATTGTAAATTCTCTCCCAAATGCTCCAGCATGTTCCTTTCCCTTAATCGTACTCCAGATTGTTGCGGCGAGCATGCCGAAGGTATTAACCTTTATGCCACCGGCAGTTGAGCCTGAAGCTCCGCCAATAAACATCAAAAGCATGATGAAGAAGAGTGAGTAGGTAGTCATATTGGCTACGTTTATTGTACTGAAGCCCGCAGTTCTCGCCGTTACAGACTGAAAGAAGGCACTAAGCAGTCTCTGCGGTTGCGACATTGCGCCAAGAGTAGCAAGGTCACCAGACTCTGTCAATAGGATAACTATTATCCCCAATGCTAGCAGTGACAAGGTGGTAGACAAAACTATCTTGCTGTCGAGTGATAGTCTGCCCCAACTTCGAAACTTGACCATATCAGACAATACTATAAAGCTAATACCACCAACAAAAATGAGGACCGCTGTAAGTAATACCACCAGGGGAACACCCTGATAGTTTAACAAGCTCCTAAAGCCACCAAACAGTTCAAAGCCGGCATTGTTGAAAGCCGAGATGGATTGAAATAATGATATCCACCCAGCAGTTCCGGGAGAGTATTGGGTAGAGAAATGAAGATAGAATAGTGCGGCTCCAATGAGCTCCACAGCCACAGTGAATAGCGCCATTCGCTTGACAATTCTGACCAGACCTCCTAGCTGCGCTAGACCCATTGAGTCCCTGATGAGCAACCTTTCTCGAAGCCCAATCCTGCGCCCAAATGCGAGCAAAAAGATTGTAGCACTGGTCATAAAACCAAAGCCACCTGCTTGAATTAAGACCAGGATTACTATCTGACCAAAAAAACTCCAGTAGTCTGCCGTATCTACCACAACCAAACCGGTGACACACACAGCGGAAGTCGCGGTGAAAAGGGCATCCACAGGGGACGTCAGCTGCCCGGTATGGGTCGATATTGGCAGCATGAGCAAAATGGTGCCGCAGGCTATGAGTCCAGCAAAACCATATATTAGTACTAGGGACGATGACCCACCAGTTCTCGGTTCGGGCACTATCGGAAGCAGAACCCGCCATGGTCTAACGCGAGGCTTAATTGGGTGGAATATCCTGTCCCCAGGTTTTCTACTATACTTCTGTTGCATATCTATTCGTAAAGAGTGTAAGCATGCCAGCTAAAGCCTTAACGTTTCTTGCCGCATTATAATCTTTCTTACCCATGATGTATACTGGCGATGTATGTTAATCCATAATAAAAACCATTCTATGAATTCTACAAAAGGATGATTGCAGTTGAGACAGCATCTGCCCCAAGTTGAATTAGGTTAACCACGTCCTTCAACCAGAACAGACGGAAAAAATTTTGTGAACCGGTTCCATCTTGATCTATTAAGGTGGCTTCGAATCTAACGGCTCAGTTTATTGCACCTGATACTTTCGTGGTGGCCAATAGAAGGGCATTGAAGAAATCATCCCCGGCCAGTACAGATGTGACTTAAGTTGCCGGGGAGTTGTAGGTTTCGTCCTTGTTGGTGGAGCATGGGTATTAATAAGTGGAACCTTTTAGGGCTTTAGCCAAAATATTGGATATCTCTAATACTTACCTCTTATACATCAAGCGAGGCGATAGGGAAATAACTCCGGCTTCTATTTCTTCCATTTTACCCAAAAACTAATCCACTTTAATTATAGTGGCATCGGCTTGGGCTAAACCTCCGCAAATGCCACCCAAGGCGTATCCACCACCTCTCCTCCTTAATTCATACATTAAGTTCATAATAATCCTTGCCCCACTGGCTGTATTGGGGTGGCCGATGGCTATGGCACTACCGTTGATGTTCGTCCTGTCCCTGATCTCTTTAAGCTTTTTCTTATCATCCCCGGCAACCAACTTGGTAGATACCAAGGGCACGCAGGCGAAAGCCTCGTTTATTTCCATGACTGCCATATCATCTATGGTCAAATCTGCCTTCTTAAGAACCTTCTGCCAAGCATATGCCGGTCCCTCAGGCATACGACTGGCATTAATGGCAATTGATGCTTGAGCAACCACCGTTGCTAATGGTTCAAGGCCAAGCTCCTTAGCCTTTCTGCGCGTCATTATCAGGATTGCTGTAGCCCCATCATTCATACCGGGAGCATTACCGGCAGTGATTGCTCTGGTGTCATATACTGTCTTCAACTTAGCCAGCCTTTCCATACTTGTGTCTGGGCGATATTGCTCATCAATATCCAAAACCTTTGGCTCACCTTTTGCTTGTGGGATGGTAAGTGTCATTATCTCATCTTTAAACTTGCCTGCATTCCATGCATTACCGTAATTTGCATGACTTCTCAATGCCCACTCATCCTGCTCCTGTCTGTCTATACCATATTCGAAGGCTACATTATCGCTGTCAACGGCCACCGGATTGAAATCTTTATAGCCAAGTGCAAATAGCGGGTCCTCCATCTTAACATCGCCCAATCTGTTACCGTTAAACCTAAGCCCTCTCACAACGAGTGGCTCCTGGCTGAAGGATGTAGCTCCCCCAGCAATAGCCACGTCTGTCTCACCTAGCCTTATTGTCATTGCTGCCAGCTTAACCGCGTGCATCGCTGATACACAGGCCATATCGAATGAAATTGATGGTGTCTCATGGGGAAGACCCGCCTTGATAAGAGACTGCCTAGCGGCAACAGGGGTGTAGGGGTCTTTACACGGAGATGTATCGCCTACTCCCCAGAAAACCTCCCCGACTACTTCCGGACTGATTTTGACCCGGTTGAGCACTTCTCGCATAGGGATAGCCCCCAAGTCATAGTAGTCAATATCCTTAAGCGAACCACCATACCTGCCAAATGGGGTTCTAACCGCACTTACAATTACCACACCATTATCATCGTGATCACGCATTTACTTCTTTTTCGCCCTCCTTCTTTGCTGTCTTCCATTCAATTTCTTTCACTATTAGCTATGCAGAGATGACAGCTATTATTTCTGAGTATAATCGTAAAAACCATGTCCTGTCTTACGGCCAAAGTCACCGGCACGGACCATAGATTTTAGCAGTGGGGCAGGCTGCCATCGGTCACCAAATTCCGCTTGTAGCGTTTCTATACCGTGTAATGCAATCTCAGCACCCACCAGGTCACAAAGCTCTAAAGGACCGATGGGAAAGTTGCAGCAAAGCCTCATTGCTTTATCAACCTCTTCAGGCTTATTACCATCCATAACACAGCGGATTGCTTCATTTATCAGAGTATTCACCAGCCGTGTAACTATGAAGCCCGCATAGTCTCTGGCTTCACATGGCTCTCTGCCCAGGCTGGTAACAAATGATTTGCTGACTTCTACCACCTCATCTGCTGTATGTCTCGTCGGGATTATTTCAACTCCCTTAATCACCGGTGCCGGGTTCATGAAATGTATGCCGATGACCTTTTCCGGTCTTTTGGTAGCAGCCGTAACAGCGCCGATGGGAAGCGCTGATGTGTTCGAAGCCAGGATAGTATGTTCCGGACATAAGCTGTCTAACTCTTTGAAAACCTTTAACTTTAATTCCAATTCCTCCAGCACAGCCTCTATCACCAAGTCGGCATCTCGAACATCTTTTATATCAGTAGTGGTTTTAATTCTGGACAGTATGCTTGATTTGTCGCTCTCCTGAATGGTGCCTTTCTTAATCATACGGTCAAGGCTCTTTCCGATGCTAGCCATAGCCTTGTTTGTGATCTCCACGTTGATATCCATTAGAGTCACATTATAGCCTGCCGCCGCGACAACCTGGGCTATGCCGCTACCCATCATTCCAGCGCCCATTACAAACACATTCTTAATATCCATTGCATTTAACCTCCATTTTCGTTTCTAGTCAGGATAATATAATCTTTCCGCTTCTTTCTTGAGGTCTATTCGAAAGTCAGGGCGGGCAATGTTGATAATAGGTTCCATTGCTCTTTGTCACTGCGTTTTCCCCCGAAGACAGGCTACATATACTCAGTAACTATGTAATCAGCGATAATACAAGGCACGGTGGTAATCGTACCAACCACACAATCTGTGCTTCTGCCGAAATGGTCTTTAATCTAAATATCCAACTCAGTAACTAATATCAGAGGTAATTTTAGCATTAAAGCCACCTGCCGACAACTGAGCAATATGAATTATGGACTTGAGGAAACAACATCTAGAACCGAAACCAATTCCTGTATGGAGTTCTCAAGGAAAAAGGGCAGGGTATAATCTAAGTCTTTACTTCCTTATGAATCTCTGCATTATCTCTTTACGTTCTTCCGTATCGAAGAGATGGCATAGCAGCAGGGTTTCATAATTAACGGCTGCCTTGTGGTCCATATTTATGACGTTTATATATGACTGCTTCGCTTTCTCCAATGCCTGACGTGGCTTGGAAACATATCTAAGGGCCCATTCCTGAGCCTTTTGCAGGAGTTCATTTACACTAACTATCTTATCGACCAGACCAATACGATACGCCTCTTGAGCATCGATACGCTCACAGGTTAATCCCAAATATTTGGCTCGACTCAAACCCACAAGCCTCCACAGGCGATCAATCCCTGGAGATAAATGTACATCCACCTCAAGCTGACCGAAGATTGCCGTTTCAGATGCTATCCGAAAGTCGCAACTCACGGCTAGGTCAAAGGCACCGGCCAAGGCATACCCACTTACGGCAGCAATAGTTGGAACCCTAAAGTTATATATTTTTTCGAATACGATATTGTATCCAAAATTCCAAAAGTGATAGGTCTCTTCTGGCTTGAGCTTCATCATTTCCGCGATGTCCATCCCAGCTGAAAAGACAGCCTCACCGCCCGTTATGACTAGAGCACCAACTTCCTGGTCGGCAGATAGCTTATCTAGTGTCTCGCCCAGCTCTTCGAAGAGTTGGGGGCTAAGAGCGTTTTTCTTTTCCGGACGATTAAGGGTGACCGTGGCTACACCTCCCACCTTAGTAATCTTTAAACAACTAACCTCCATTATGTACCTCCTGTTTAGTCATTCCTGTGACTCGACGTCACAAAGCCAGAAGCTTACTCTGGCAGAGCTCAACTCATATACTCCGCAACTCTATCATCACACCGATTCAGTACGGCTTGTATGTCGGTAATGATACGTCGTACTACCTCTCCCGTATAGAGAGCCGACTTACCGGAGCTCTTCTGATAACTTCCCCAGTGCCCTGTTATTACCTGACGAGTGAAGCCCCGACAATGGCCTTATTAATCTCCAGACTTACCGAGATGACCATGTTACCGGGCTGGGCACGGTACAATCGTTCAATCTTGAAATCCTTGGTATAACCATAGCCGCCATGAAGCCTTAAGGCTACAGCTATAACCTCATTTATAACTGGTTGGACAAAGATCTTGCAGGCGGCGGCTTCCGTCTGGAAGCGGCGGTCACCCGTCTCGTGGAGCATGGCCGTCCGATAGGTCATCCAGCGACAGGCCTCGATTTTAGCGTACATATCAGCCAGCTCAAAACGAATACCCTGCATGTCCGACATCAGCCGGCCTCTGGCGGTGCGGCTCTTAGCATACTGAACAGCCTCGTCCAAGGCTGCCTGGGCCAGTGCCGTAGCCACTATGCAGCCTTCCACTTTCTCGATAGCTATCCAGTAAAGGAGGACGTCCATGCCCTTTCCCTTTTCGTGTAGCATCTGGTCCTTATGTACACGCACATCCTCGTAGTATACGTCTGCCGGCTCAATACCACCCGCCCCCATGAGTTCCCAAATCTTAGGCGCTGTATAGCCCTCGCAGTTCTTGTCCACGAGGAAGGCAGTGCAGCCATCGGTCTCATCTTTTGTCCAGCAGATGGTTGTGCCATTTCTAGCACCGAAGGTACTGAAACGCTTCTGGCCATTGATAATATAGTAATCACCATCGGGTCGTGAGGTGGTAATCAGTGCGGTGGGATCAGAACCTGTATCCGGCTCGGTGAACTGAATACTGAAGCACTTGGTGCCATCAAACATGTGGCTGACAAACCGCTCCTTCTGCTCTGGCGTGCCGAATTCACAGATGGTCTCAGGCAGACTATTATTAAAGGCTGCCAGCCACCAAGCTGGAGTTCCGGAATAGGCTAATTGCTCAATAGCCAGCAGATGCGGAAAACCACCTGCCCCTGTACCATTATATTCCCTTGGCACCGTCATACCCAGAAGGCCGATTTCAGAAAACTTTTTTAGCAGGTCATCCGGAATGCGACGCTTCTCCTCCATTTCCTGCCAGCGAGGTTCAACCTCTTTCTGGGTAAAATCTCTGACCATAGACTGAAGCATCTTTTGCTCCTCACTGAGTATAAAATCCATAGTGTCACACCTCTCCTGTTCTATTAGCTAGTTAGCCACAGTTGTTTAAAGGGATGGTACTTGAGCTTCTCTACTGTAACATAGTGGTCTTATGGCGTCAAACCTAGGTAGAGTAACATTGGGACAGCATTTCTCCGGGGGCAAAGGGGTTATATATAGCGGATTGGTTTCCAACTGATTACTCCGCCAAAGCAACACAGTTATATATTCATTATAGCACTTGCTTTATAAACAAGGGAGTAATAGCTTCACCGGTGGATAGGCTAATATCGAGTGTATAGCACTTGTCAATATTTTGTGGATTCCCAGTCTTCTAGCGGTCTTATTGCATTGCCTGGGTTGATTGTAGGAAATCTAAATTCTGTACCTGAAAGCAATACTGATGTAGTTTTCAATAGGCCCAAGATTTGATCCTTAGTACTATTGGGAGGATTGTAACCATCATGAATTATTTTATTTCTTGTCTCAATAGCTCTAACAGTGTTTTTAACATCATCCAAATTACTCTTGCATAATGTGCTGCCTAAAATGGTTATTTGAGTAGCTAGAGGAAGTTGCCAGAAACTATTAGCTGAAGTCATAAGATCCTCAATTTTCCCTAATTGTCCTCGGATGAATTCACTAATAGCTATCTCGAGAGCACTAACTCCCTCGATAAAAGCGTACTTCAGACTTTCTTGATCCAAATACTGGTGCGTTCGAAGTAACATTGATGCTGCGGGGGAAGGAACATACCCACTTTTAACTGTTTCTCCAAGGTTGTGCCAATCTTCCTGGGTGATATATTCGTCATATCTACGGTGTAATAAAACTATCGTTCTTAACTCACCTATTGGCTCATTTGGCATAAAGGGAGTCCAAGTGTCACCTTCGTCGATGCTCCATTGAAGGTTAAGCCTGAGTCCACAATAACTGCCTAACGAGTGTTCACGTGAATCCCATTTCTCCAATGAACGTATCCAATACTGACCATAGTTTATGCGAAGAATATCTATAAAACGCGACAATGGTGGATACAATAGTTTAACTATTCTTTTTCCGAGTGCTTCATAATTCGGGTCTCCTTTTTTGTTATTTTGAAGAGTAGTTATCTCTTCCTCAGTAACATTCCGAATAGAAAGGAGTCCCGTAAGAGGACCTGCATCAAGGATTGCCTGTTTGACCATAATGTTAGGATCAACCTCCCGACGCATATTATCGAATCTAATAAAATCTCTCTCCACAAAACCATATCGCTCAAACCAGAGCTTGAGTTCAGCCTTTGCCCTTTTTATCTGTAGTACAATCGCATCGCCCTCCCCATCAGGAAGCCACCTATGAAACAATGGCCCATTATAAGAAAATAAGAACTCACTCTCTTTTAAGTTTATTCTAAATTTCAATCTTAGCGTAGCCATATAAAACTCAAAGTTTCGCTTTTCTACCTCTTCTCATTTATTATAAATCCATATGCTGTTAAATACCATGCTTTATTGGTTAAGAGCCCATTTGTCTTCCACCACTATAGCCGTAAATTCACCTTTTGATTATTAGTCAAACGATGGAACGCTACACTATGTCAGTGAGACTAACTTAGAGGTTGGTATAGTTTATGGGGGCAGCTCAGGCGACAAACGGCGTACCGGTGACACCTCATTTTTTCTATGGTGGTCTCTTTACCATGGATGCTCAGCCAGATTGATAACTAACACCCTAGGCGGTGAAAATAGTCCCTTGGAGGCGGCCTCCTCTATTTCTCCAGGATATAAATCACGCCCATATCACCGTCAACCTTTACCTTCATCCCGGTCTTTAGTTTCTTTGTCCCTTCTACACAGCCGGAGATGACCGGCAACCCATATTCCCGACCCAATATAGCCGAATGACTCAAGATACCACCAACATCAATCACTACAGCTTTAGCAATGTTAAAGAGAGGGGTCCACACTGAGGATGTTTCAATGGTGACCAAGATACTGCCGGGCTCAAATTTGTCGAAATCCTCTTCGGACAGTAATACATTAACTACACCCTCGACAACACCGGGGGTTGAAACCGTTCCATATAGGTCTGCTTTTAACTCTGGTCTGACTCGAGGAAACGGCTGCTGGGTACTACGCAGCATCGGGCTACTAGCTATCACCTCTCCTAGTTTGGTCGTGTCCCCAATGAAAAGTTCCGGTTCCGCTTTCCGGAATTCCGCATGCTGCTTTTTTCTTATCTCCACCAATTTTTGGGCAGGAAATCTACCGAGGATTCGCACACTTATCTCTTCTGGCAGCATGTAATAGATATCCTGGGAGTCATCGATTATCCTAGCCTTTGCGAACCTTTTCCCAATCTCCTTAGTCACATGCCGAGCCAATGCGTTGCCGTAATTCTCCGTATAAAACGGGTGTTCCTCGTTGCAAACACAAGACCACTGAGCCGCCCTCATCATCTTGGCAAACGCCTCTCTCTTATCAGCAGGCACACGAGAGAGAGCCTCCTTTTCTGCTTTGGTTCTATTCTTAATCAGTCGAGGTCGTGCTTCATCTAATGCAAAAACCGGCTGGGACACGAGCCGCCTTATCGATGGCAAGACCTGGCTTGGCTTCTCAATCCAGGTGGGATGGCTGGCATCCCAGTTTTCAATTGTTCGCCAGCCGTATTCGTTCAGAAATTTATGAAAGTCTCCAAGCCACCTATTCCCAGCTTCAGTTTGCTTTAACTTGGAAAGGAGTTCCTCGTCATTCGGAGTTTCGTGAAAAAGTGACTCTAGTCCCATTTCACGTGTCTTTACTCCCAACTTAAACATTTCACGATCAGTTTGTATGATTTTGTGGTCGAAACCTGCCATCAGATTATTGAACAGAGTGTCGTTCCTATCTATCTGAAGCAACTCCTTACACATGTCCTCGAACATTTCGTATGTCTTGCAATATGCAAGCAGCCAAACCATGTGTAAATTTCCCCCTCTTCGGTAAAGGTTTACCCAGTCTTCAAAGGCGTCTTCCAGTTCCCAATCTTCCAACTTTTCCATGTCTAGGGCTTTGAACTTCTCATAAAGCCCCATTAACTCATCGACATCTTTATGGTATTCCTTGCCAAAGTCCTCAATCCAAGGGGCTATCCTCTCTTGGAACTTGGACATGCGCTCTTTGCGTTCCTCATCAGTAGTGAATAAAGTTCCGTTATAGACCCAGCCTTCCTTTAGTTTGCAGTCAAAGCCTTTACATTCAGGAATTGCAAAATACTCATGACCATACTGAAGACCACGGTTATCATAATTATACTGAAGCATCCATAAGTCGAACGGCGTGGGACAGCGTATCGTTTCTTTTCGGTCCAAGGCCCATACCTTGTAACGCTCGGTAAGCGCTAAATCCCTCCCGTCGTCCCAATTGACGAGTACGCCTTCGGTATAATACCCTGACATTTTCACCTCTCCTTTCTTTAAAACCCTTTGAAACTTATTCTAAAATTTTCTGGTCTTGTCTGTAGGATAACAATATTGTTGGCAGGTAAATCACTGTCCACAGCCCATTCTACGTCCTGGGGCGAGCCAAAATACTGTTCTATCCTTTTCCCTGCCTTCGTCAGCTCCATCACCTCTTCATCACTAAGGCAGACCTTTTGCCTATCATGGGTAATATCAAAAGATGAGGTCTTGCCTGTCTCTGGGGGTAACTCATGCTCAGCAGGCTTTGGTGATACTCTGCGCTCGATAATTTTAAGCTTGGCTTTATCTACCACCCAGCCATCAGGGATAACAGCGCCACTTACGACGCTTTCCCCATATCCCCAAGTACCCTCTATCACAAGCTTGGAAGAGTCAGCAGTTGTTGGTTCCGCAGTAAACATAATACCAGCCGCTTGGGCATTTACCATCTTGAGCACACCCACCCCGATGGGATCATACTCTAGGGGAAGTCCCTTGCGGGCACGAGCGATAAGAGAACGTGTGTTAAATGTGCTTGACCATACCCTAACTATGTTATCCATTACGCTGAACTTGCCTGTAACATCTAGATAGGTTTCATATTGCCCGGGATGACTTGTCGGCCCAGCTGACCGTGTAGCAACGGCGACATCCCTGACGCCAACTTTCCGGCATAACTCATCATAGTATCGTGCCACAACATCTTCTATACTTTTGGGCATTGGTTTCGACTCTACAATAGCACGTACTAGTCTGGATGCCTCCGCATATTTCGGCATATCCCCAGGATCACTAGGGTCAGCAACAAATTCGGTCAAATGCTGGCGGATTTCATCAATAGCGCCAGTGGCCGTCAAGAATTTCTCATAGGCCTCCAAGGCTAGCGCGAACCCTGGAGGAACTTGAAAACCCGCTCTAGTCAGCTCCCCTAGGTTTGCGCACTTCTTACCCACCAAATCATTGTGCTCTTCGCACAGTTCATCAAGCCAGAATATCAACTTACCAGTGGTCATATCTCCTCTTTTTATTATCGCGGGCTCTTCCTAAGTCAAGTCTTGCACAATCTCTATACCCCAGAAGCAGCTAATCTTATCATCATTAACTCTATGAAGCCGTAAACGTCTTTCTGTATTTCCCTACCTCTTATGCCCATCCGCCGGGCAATCTCCTCATACTCTTTTATCTTCGTACTTTCATCTTTTGTTAACAGCTCTTCAGCACTAAGGCCATCCTTATTAAACTCCCGTTTCAGTGAATTCAGCAGCTCAGCCCGTACTTCGTCCCCTTGTCTAAAACCTTACCTAGACCCGCTTTTACAGCTTCCCCAAAAAACCGCTCTGTGTACAAGCTCACAACCTGTCTCCTATAGCGCCGGCCTCAGGACTATAATCTGACTCTCCGCTGGAAGTTTTCCTTGTTCGAGTTCCACTTCACTAGTATCCAGCCTGCTTACGTTTGTCTTCTGCAGAAGGAAACTCTCTACGCTGGCTATCTTGAAGCTGCACCTGTCGTTGCTGTAATGTATAGGTATAGTTACCTTAGGCGCTAATTGATTATAAGCCTGATTGGCGGCATCGCAATCAATGACATACGCAGCGTAGGGTAGTCTAACACGTTGCCCTGCGTCATCAATTCTAGTCTGGGGCTCCCCTATCGGTCTGACTTGTCCCACACAAAGAAGCAGTACATCTACTTCACCTATCTGGGCCAGCTGCTTATCAGTAAGCCGATGCCCTAGGTCACCATTGTGACAGATTCTCAACCCGTCTACCTTAAAGCAGAGTACGTTATTTCCGCCGAGTACTTTCCCCCCACTATCATCATGGAAAGTAGGGATGGCTTTGAATTCTATCCCTTTAACCTCTATTGGACCCTTTCCCTTAATTTCATTCCCTCTGACTATTTCCGGGTTACCCTTAACTTCATCTACCTGGTTGTGGTCTTTATGGTCATGAGTCACAGCAACAATGTCGGCTGACTCATTGATGGGATCGTAAAACAAGTTGCCGTCGGGCGTTATGAACTTGCCAGGCTTAAAAGGGTCGGTTACTATCTTTATTCCCAAACCCGAGGTAATTAGAACAGACGCATGTCCTAGCCATTTAATCCTCATTAGTGACTCTCCTTCTTTCTCATTAGTCAAAATGCCTTGTAAATCTTACAAAGGATACCTTTCAAGGTAGCTGTTCCCATCTCCCGACCATAGGGTTGTTTATTATCAGTCAGGACATTTATGTTTGATTCGGCCCATCCGTGCAGTTCTGAATCTTCCTTTTCCGGAAACCACCAGCCATAGTCCACCATAACCACTCTCGGGTCTATATTAGGTGTTAGGGTAGCCTTCTGCTTGATTTTGCCCCGTTTTGTCTCAATATAGACCCAGTCACCCTCCGCTATGCCTAGTTTGCCGGCTGTTTCAGTATGAATGGTAACCAGTGGCTCGGGATGACTACCACGCAAAGTTGCTATTTGTCGCCCAGCGGAATGCTTATAATAAGCTAGCTTGTGGTTGGTAAAGACTAGGGGATACTCCTTAGCCAATTCGGGATTGCTATACGGTGATTCGAGAGGTTCGCGATATACCGGCAACGGATCGAATCCCCATTCTTTGAGCCGGTCTGAATATAGCTCAACTTTGCCAGAAGGAGTCTTAAATCCATTTCTCTCATAATTTCTATATTGTTTGCTGCCAGAAATCATCCTCACCTTCCGGAACTCATCAAAGGTTAGCCCGGCGGGTTTCAAGAGATAATCTAGGAACCCTCTTTCATCATCCCAGAAATAATCTCCCAGCCCCAATCGTTGAGCCAGTTCCTTACATATTCTGTAATCTGACCAGCACTCGCCTATTTGCGCAACTTTTTGTATGACACCGACGGTAGAGCTATACAATGATTCAAGAAGGCTATCTGCCTCCAGATATGTTGCCACTGGCAACACTATGTCAGCCAATTCAGCCGTGGGCGTCATAAAGAAATCACTCACCACTAGGAAATCCAGGCTCTCCAGAGCTCTACGGGTCTCTTGAGCGTTTGAGTAGGTATGAAGCAAACTACCCCCTGGAATATAGGCGGCACGTACAGGATAAGGGTCTGCTTCTATCATGGCTTTCACAATGGTCTGCGGTAACGCATAAGATACAGTTGGTAAGATTCCATCCCTGGCACTAATCCATTTGGCGCGCATGTCTGCTGGTAAGGCGTCTTGTTGGACCAAGTCGGGGGAACCCCTGGGTACTATCCCGGACGGTGACCACTGTACATCACCACCGGGCCTACCAATATTGCCAGTAATTGCCCTCAAAATAGAAATAGCACGGGCACACTGGAAATTATCTATATTAGTGTCAATTCCGTTCCCCCACGCAATGCAGGCTGGTTTGCTGGTAGCATAAACCCTGGCTGCTTCTGTAATCGTTTCCGCTGGCACCCAGGTTATTTCCCCTACCTTGCCCAGGGGATAGTCCTGGACATGGGCTTCGAGTTGGTCAAAACCCACTGTCCACCTATCAACAAAATCCCCATCATACAACTTCTCGTTTATTATGACATTTATCATTCCCAGGGCTAATGCCAAGTCAGAACTTGGACGTACTCTCACCCATATATCAGACCTTCGCGTGTATTCTGTTTCTGCGGGGTCTATCACTACCAGCTTTGAGCCTTTTTGTAGAGCCGCAATTTCCCGTTTGCTGTTTGCAATAGCCGTTGCATATGCATTCACACCCCACATGACGATACATGCCGGGGGATACTCGTAATCAGGGTTTGGCATGAATCCGCAGGTAATTTCCGAGGCGCGAACTCTGGGAACATGACAGATAGGAGCCGTCGAAGGCACATTTGGGGTACCAAACACATTAGCAAACCGGGCTAGATAATTATCCTGATAACCCTTAGCACCCCCACGAATAAAGACTATCGACTCAGCCCCATATTTCTCCTTGGTCTCGGTTAGCTCAGCGGCTATCGTGTCCAGCGCCTCGTCCCATGAAATCCGCTGCCATTTACCACTACCTCTCTTTCCTGCTCTTTTCAATGGATGTTTCAAGCGGTCTGGGTGGTAAAGGTACTCCAAGGAAGCCATGCCTATAGGACATAACACCCCTTTGTTTACAGGATAATCTGGGTCCCCCTCCACCCGGACTGGTTTGCCATCCCTAAGGTATACCAACACGCCACAACCCATCATGCAGAATTCGCATGTGCTGGCTACTACTCCATCTGTGACCATCTTATTAA
Organism: uncultured Dehalococcoidales bacterium; assembly: GCA_964521325.1. Taxonomy (GTDB): domain Bacteria; phylum Chloroflexota; class Dehalococcoidia; order Dehalococcoidales; family CAZFRL01; genus CAZFRL01. Next base: position 42,249 of record CAZFRL010000008.1, read on the forward strand.
CACCTCAATTTAGTTATTCTTGCTCCCTAGAATACATCATGACTGGGCGTGTTTCTCTCGCTCCCGGCGATGAACTCGCTCACTAACCTCACCTGCCAATGAAGGATTCAAGGATTTTGGCCTAAGAGCAAGAGTATGAGACTGCAAACATCCTTCGCCTCCTCTAGTTCGCTGACTAATAAGACCAACTTCTCTATGTTCTCCTGTGGTAAAGGCTCTCCGGCAAAGCTGATATCACTTCGGAAGCGCTCCATGTTTTCTTACCTAGTTAATGGATTTTCCGGTAACTCAGAGGGAAGTTCCAGACTCTTGCTATAGAGGAACACCAGAATGGGTGTCTATGCTCATGAATATCTCGGGCTCTGGAAAGAATATTGCTTGACACTGCCGTCATAAGTTACCGCTATTTACAATCCGCTGCTTCTTTAGCCTGTTTCTTCAATAGCTCATACAAAGCCTGGGTGGCTCACGTGTGTGCTTACCCCGCCTTTAGGTTTTCAACTACCACACTTAGTAGTGACTCAAGCAGGTCCGCACACTCGCGGTATGTTTCGATTCCACAACGTATTGGGTCAGGAACCTCTTCGTCTTTGCCAACAAATTCAGTTAGCAAAGCAACCTTACGACCGGCGTGCGGGAAATGGGTCGCTATATAGTGCCTGTGCTTATGTTCCATAACCAGGATAATGTCCGCCCACTCCTCAATCTCCTCGCTAACAACTCTTGACCGATGTCCAGTGATGCTCAATCCCCTTTCACGCATGACCTGAATAGCCTCCTCAGTGGGTTCAAGCGAGTCCATATCGAGAGTTCCTGCACTCTGCGCACTAATACCAGCGGCCTGCAACTCAGTGTCCTGATTTATCATTTCTTCAAAGATAGCCTTTGCCATGGGGCTACGGCACCTGTTACCACTGCAAATAAACAATATCCTCTTGTATTTCATTTTAGATTTCCCGTTTCAACTCACAATGAGCGCAACCGTAATCCCTCATCGCTGTGGTCACTAATAATATATCCACGACACTTTGCTGTCAATCCTCTTCTCTGAGCCCTGCAGTAATCCTTGACATGCAAGCAGTGCACAAGAGAGCGTTCGAGTCACTAGCTTGGATAACATTTGTAAAAGGGTGTTGTCTATGTAACAGAAGCTTGAAATGTTGGATAAGTGTCAATTCTCACAGTAAATGGCCACTTTTGAGGCAAAATTCTCACGGTAA
>CAZFRL010000009.1:0-41437 GCA_964521325.1 uncultured Dehalococcoidales bacterium
GAATAACATCGGTATGCTGGGCAATATCAAGCATAAGATTATTTTGAGGCTGCTGTTGACCTACGGGCTGCATCCCCCACACATGCTTTGCCCCCCACCACCACCCTTCCCAGCTGTCAGGATTCCTGGCTTGTAGTGTGTAACCTCCCAAAAGGTTAAGCAGCTTTTTTTGAGCGGCATGGGTACCATGCACAACTTTTTGCTCCCCATGCCCATCCACCTGAGTAAGTAACGCGTACATCCCGTATTTTTCTTTTATCCGCTTTATCTCACTGACTATTATGTCCAGAGCCTCATCCCAGGAGATTCTGACGAATTTACTACTGCCCCTATTCTGTGGATTTCGTTCGCCATTGGGGTCCCAATCAACCCTTTTCATCGGATACAGGAGTCTGTTGGGAGAGTAAATCCGCTTTTTATAAGCCAAACTGAAAGGAGGTATAAACGTCTTCAACCCTGGTTCAAAAACCTTCCCCCGCGCCTCGAATTTCCACGCATTAAAATCCTCAGGCTTATACTTCCAATCATAGTGTAATGGTCTAATTCTGATTATTTTGCCGTCCTTAACATCGACCACTGAGACATTTGTATCTGTGCCACAGCAGCAAAAGCTAAGTCCCATTACGTTTGATTTCTCTTCTGCGGCCTCCTTTCTGAGTTTCTCCTTTTCCACCATTTTCCTCTCCTTTATTTTCAAATTCCGGGTAGCAAATCAAATGGCTGACACTTCTCCAGGAAGTGCATATCTATTTTTCAAGTTTTTATACTTATCCCTACCTTGATTTTCTTTCCGCTGCTCCAGAAACTTAAGTGGGGTCAAGCAAGTAATAACCTGACCCCACTCCAACAGCTCATTTCTCAGCTCTGTTAAGTGCATCTGCTCTTTTTGTTATATCAACCATAGCTTGCACTGTAAGATGCCACTCTCCTATACCTTGTTTATTCGTAAGGAATAGGGAATAGGAAGTCGGCTTCCGTCGGTACGAAGTCAAGGTCGGAATAGACTATCGGAGACCACCAATTCAGTGGTGGGTCAGTCTTCTGCCACTGGCAAAAAGCGAGCGGCCATCGGCTAAACTGTATATCTTGCTGGAACTTCACGCGATGACTAACGGTATACATATCGGTTTCACTTATAGCTTGCAGAACCGTATCTCGGTCAAGTGTTCCGGCCCTTTCGATGGCATCAAATAGAATTTGGGCTGACGCATAGCCCCATCCTGTAGCTTGGTTTAACGGTAGGCCGGTCTCTTCAGTCCATCTTGCAACCAGCGATTGTGGCGTGGTGTCACCAATACCGGGGGAATCTTTGTATGTTGGGCGCCAATTTAGCTCTATACCGACACCGTTAGGCAGGTCACCACCCCAGGCGGTTACATCTTCGTAGAAAAGGGCTGCTTTTGCCGCGAAGACCATCTTGGGCTGGAAGCCCTGCATCTGACATTGTCTCCACAATGTCCCGAAGTCAACCGCAAAGTGAATACCCCAGAGTGTGTCACAGCCGTAATCCATCCACTCCCGTATCAGAGGAGTAAAGTCCGTGGTCCCGAGAGGAACCAGACCCAAATTCCTTTCTTCGCCGCAAACATCAAAACCTGCCCCTTCTAGGGCTGCTGGAATTCCGGCATACCAACCTACACCGTCTGGTTCGTCTGAGGCAAAGACAGCCACTTTCCCGCTGGTCTGGTCAGCGTTCTGCATCAACGGACCAAACCATACATCACCTACCGTATATCCAGGTACAGCCCGGAAATCTCCCGCTGGAGCTGGGGTACCTATGGCAAAGCCACACAACCAGGTGTATTTCCAAGCGGGTGAAACGCTCTCCCGCAAACCTAATAAAGGTTCGAGAGGACCACTTGAGGAAACATACGGTACCTTATATCGATCAGCTACTATAGCTATGGAGGCATTCATCGGTGGCTGTTTATTACCCCCGATAAGGAAGTTTACATCATCACGAAGAATCAGGTCCTCACAAAGAGTCGCTGCTTTTGCATTGTCACTCTCGTCATCAACAACTATGAGTCTGACGGGCAATTTTTTGCCATACTCTTCTACATATACTCCACCTTGCTTGTTGATATCATCGACAGCCGCTCTCAATCCAAATGTACCGCCTGTACCTACACCTGCCATCGCACCTGTTATCGGCTCAGCGTCGCCTAAGAGAATCTCTTCTGGAACCTCTGCTTCAGGCTTACAACCGCCGAAAATCAAGGCAGCCACCAATATAATCGCCACTGGAATTATAAGTAACTTTTTCACTGATACTCACCTCCTTTTTACATAGGCTAATCTTTAAATGCCAGGAGTTCACCTGAGTCTTTTGTTACATTGCTGTAGGCATCACCTCCTCCCATCTCAACTACGGTGGCATTAAGGGAGGTTATTATTTTCCAGCCCGCTTGGGAAAGATTAGACCTTTATCCTCTCTTTGTCAAGGGGATGTACTCGTCCCCTACCTTGGTGACACATTATCTCCTCCAACGAAAGACTCGAGGCTTGGGCCGGCAGCCGGGTGGAACGGTCTCTTGAATGCTTCGGGATACTTCTGCATCAGTTCACCCAGGTCAGCCCGTTCAACCTCAATCAGGAATCCACTCACCGCCATCCCGGTGGCATTTTTAGAGGTTGTTTTATACGGGCATATGGTATTAGTCACTCCGCCCCGGTCAAGCTCTCCCGGAACTATCGGGTCGTACTTTGCCCCGTGGTCTACACTCACCGACCCGGGCATTATCCTCTCGGTCACGTATGCGCCACAAAGAATAACACCCCTCTCATTGTATATCTTAACCACGTCTCCATCTTCTATGCCTCTCTCAGCGGCATCTTTAGGATTTATCCAGGCGGGGTGGTACTGGTACCCATCCGGGCCTCTTACTTTACAGGTTTTAATTTCTCTTATCCAGGTTATATCCTCGTGCTGCGAATGGACTGACCACCTCGGGTGGTTTGTAACCATGAGTAGTGGGTACTTCTTTGCTCTTGGATGCTGCACGCTCTCCTGGTGAGTCTCACTGTATGGAATCCAGTGTGGGACCGGTGGTCTCTCCTTATCGTCAGGAAAATGCTCAGCTAAACCCGTAGCGTAGAACTCTATCTTACCCGTCGGAGTAGTCAAGGGATTTTTCTCAGGGTCCTCGTAGAACTCTATCATACCAGCCGGGTATTTCTCCCATTCGGGGTCGGTTGGGACGACATAGTACCCCTTTTCCTTGAGTTTTTCCCAGCTGACCATATCCTGTATCCCTGATATTTCATAACCGTATTTTATCCATTCCTCGATGCTCTTACCCTCTGTATACTCCTTCAGTAAGCCGAACCTCTCGGCTATCATGCAGACTATCTCGTAGTCACTCTTGGACTCCCCCAGCGGTTCGATACATTTTTCTTCGCAGAAAATAGTGTCGAATTGTCCGCTCATATAGTCGGTTCCGATGTCTTCTTCCTCGAATTTGGTGCTGACCGGCAGAACTACATCGGCAAATAGGCAGTCGTTTTCCAGCCATGGGTGCTGGGCCAGAATGAACTCTATCTTGGGGCTTCTGAACGCCTCAATCAATCTGTTCCCATCATTCCAGCAGGTTATCCAGCTAGGTGTATCGGTCCATACCATATGTACTTCAGGGCAACCCTCAGCGGGATATTTATATTTCACGAATTGATTTTCACGCGGCTCACCAGCCAATGTGGTACCATACCAGCTGATGGGAGCATTAAGAATGGCATCAGGAATGAGAAGCTTGGGTATAATTTGTTTTGGTAAAGCTGGTCCATCCCGTGTAATAGACCACCCCCGATATGCAGGCTCGGGGTCTGGCATTACCATGGGTCTGGGCAGAGGCTTTGTATCCAAGCCCAAAAGCCCCAGCTCGCCAAGAAGACCCCATTCAAACATCTTGACCCAGTTAGCTCCTGGTTTGCCCACTCCCTGCATTGCCAGCAGCAGGACCTCCAGCCTAGCCGGCTCAGTTGCATATGGTCCTCTGATGCCAGGGCCCCCGTTAGTATGGGCTATTGATGTCCTCTTGGATGCCCACTCTTGCGCCAACGCTTTAATTATCCTTGATGGGACACCTGTTATCTCCTCAGCCCATTTAGGCGTCTTGGCAATCCCGTCTTCTTTGCCCATAACATATTCCTCGAACTTGTCGAATCCATACGTGTGGGTGGCTACGTACTCCTTGTCATAGGTTCCTTCGGTAATCCAAATATAGGCTATAGCGAGGCGTAACGCGGCATCCGTGTTTGGTCTTATCGGAATCCATTTATTAGCGTGAACTGCGGCTCCATAGTTCAGGTCAGGACAGATATAGATTTGATTTATTCCAAGCTCGGTAAACCAGTAGCACAATCGGCTCGCCATCTGTGCCTGCCATCCCCAGGGTGTGGTTTCCGGGTCGCATCCCCAGAACAGAAAAAGCTCGGTATTCTTGGCAACGTCAAGCATAATATTAGATTGAGGCTTCATCTGACCTACCGGTTCCATTCCCCATACATGTTTTGCCCCCCAATACCACCCCTCCCAGCTATCTGGATTTCTGGTTTGTAGTGTGTAGCCGCCTAAACGCTCAAGAAGCTTGGTACCGCACCCATGGGGGCCATGCACAACCTTTGTCTCTCCGTGTCCATCGGCCTGGGCAAGTATGGCGTACATCCCGTATTTTTCTTTTATCCGCTTTATCTCGCTGACTATTATGTCCAGAGCCTCATCCCATGAGATTCTGACGAATTTACTACTGCCCCTGTTCTGCGGATTTCGTTCGCCATTGGGGTCAAAATCAACTCGCTTTAACGGATATAGAATCCTGTTGGGAGAGTAGATCCGTTTTTTGTAGCCTACGCTGTAAGGAGGCAACAATGAATTCAGAGGGGGTTCGAAAGTTGTTCCGCGCACCTCAAGCTTCCACGGATTAAATTCCTCGGGCTTATACTTCCAGTCATAGTGTAATGGTCTAATCCTGACTATTTTACCGTCCTTAACATCGGTTACTGCAGCATTTGAGCCTATGCTAAACGAGCAAAACCCAAGTCCTTTGATGAAAGTTTTCTCTTCTTCGGCTCCCTTTCTAAGTTTTTCCTTTTCTACCATTTCCTTTCTCCTTTATTTTTAAATTCTGGGTAACATACTAAAGGGCTGATACTTCTCCATGAAAGATGTTGGTCAGCCCATTGATTGTTTCCGTGTAATAGCTTAATTAGCTCAGGTCAAATTGTCAAGACGAGCAGTACACACCGTTGACAAAGCTTCCCTGTGACAATAGAATGCATAATAAGGTATTTAGCAATGCACTATATTGGTACCGACATAGTAGAAATAGCCCGCATTGAGAAGGCTATAGCCCGCTGGGGGCAGAGTTTCCTTCGGCGGATATACACAGACCTGGAGCTCAGGTTGTACCATAAAAAGCCGGCATCGCTGGCTGCCCGTTTTGCTGGCAAGGAAGCAGTAGTAAAAGCTCTGGGGAAACAGAATAGTGGCATCGGCTGGAGAGAGATTGAGATATTATCTGAGCCTAGTGGCAAGCCTTCAGTTCATCTCTATGGTAAGGCGCAAAGTCAAGCCAGTAGCTTGGGCTTAAACAGGCTCACTATTAGCCTCTCACACTCCAGGGAGTATGCTATTGCCTTTGTCGTCTGTGAAACAAAGTGAAGCTATCTCATAGGTCTGATTATTAAAATCAGACTTAAGCTTGTAATTGAAGGGCATCGTCTAAGTGAATTTCTTTAGGAGTTTGGTTCTTAGCCTCTTGGGCATTCTTCTTTTCCTCTCTATTATATTATAAGCCCCGCCAAGCTTCCTTTTGACCCTAGGCAAGCGGGGTGTTAGAATTAAAAAGGAAGATTTTTGATTAACGGTTGAAGGGGGCTAGAGATGTCAGGTCATTCTAAGTGGTCTTCAATTAAGCATCAGAAGGGAGTAGCTGATGCCAGGCGAGGGCAGCTTTTTACTAAGTTGACCCGGGAGATTATTGTGGCTGTGCGCCAGGGGGGCAGTAACCCTGACGCAAATTTTCGGTTGCGTCTGGCGATACAGAGGGCTCGTGATAATAGCATGCCCCTGGATAACATAGAAAGGGCTATTAAGCGGGGTAGCGGCACGATGGAAGGAGCCGCTCTGGTAGAGGCGGTTCTTGAAGGCTATGGAACGGGTGGCACCGCTATTTTGATACAGGCTCTAACCGATAACCGCAATCGGACAATACAAGGTGTAAGGAATATATTTACCCGCAGCGGTGGCAGCCTGGGGGAGAGTGGTTGTGTCGCCTGGCTTTTTGAGTCGAAGGGATTGATTATGGTGCAGACTGATGATTTGGATGCTGATGAATTAGCCCTCTATGCCATTGATGCTGGTGCCGAGGATATTAAGGTAGAGAGTGGGTATGTGGAAATCTATACCAAGCCTGAGGAGCTTGAGGTGGTCAGAAAAGCGCTGGAGCAGAAAAATCTGGCTATAACCTCGGCTGAGCTGTCTATGGTGCCCAAGACTATGGTTGAGCTTGATGATAAGTCAGCGCTACAAACGTTGAAATTGCTGGATAAGCTGGAGGAACTGGACGAGGTGCAACATGTATTTAGCAATGCTGACTTCCCCGACTCTGTTCTGGAGGAATACCAATCGCAAGTTTAGTTGCTATTTAGCCTTTCTTAACACCTGGTTGAGGGCTTGATTTTGATGGTACGATGAGGATTTTAGGTATTGACCCGGGCACGGTAACCATGGGCTATGGAGTTATAGAGGCTGAGGAGGATGAAATAGCCCTGGTTGATTATGGTGCCCTGAGTAGCCCAGCGCGCTCCCCAATCGGGGAGCGTTTAAGCTATTTATATAATGAGCTTTCCAAGGTTTTCTCACGCTATCAGCCTGATGTAGTGGCTATTGAGCAACCTTTTATGGCTAAGAATGTGAAGTCGGCGCTGGCAATAGGCAGGGCTCAGGCGGTGGCTATTCTGGTGGCAGCTAACCGGGAAATCCCATCCTATGAATATACCCCCACCCAGGTAAAGCAGCGGGTTGCCGATTACGGGGCTGGTTCAAAGGAGCAGGTTCAGGAAATGGTCAGGCTTCAGCTCGGGCTGGCTCAGGTGCCACAACCAACCGATGCTGCTGATGCCCTGGCGGTGGCTATCTGTCACCTGCGCGAGACATATCTGGATAGCTTACTGGCCAAGCAATGACAGAGGAGAGGAAATGATAGCTGGTCTTCATGGGAAATTAGAGTCGTTGGGTGGTGATTGGGCGGTTATTAATGTTAACGGGATAAGCTTTCAGGTATATATGCCCACCTCTACCTTGAGCACACTGGGCATTGCCGGTGAGGAGGTGCAGTTACATACTCACCTTCACCTCAGGGAGGGTAATGCCACCCTCTATGGCTTTGCCTCGGCTGATGAGCTTGGGCTGTTTCAGGTTCTGATTGGTGTATCGGGGTTGGGTCCCAAGCTGGCGCTGGCAATGCTTTCAGCCATGAACGTAGAGCGACTTACTATGGCTATCGCTACCGGTAGCACTGACCTGCTGACCGAGGTACCGGGGATAGGCAAAAAGGTGGCTAATCGGCTTGTCCTGGAGCTTAAAGAGAAAATAGGGGCTGGCTGGATAACGACCGCAGCCGCTGAGTTAGCCGAGGAACACACCGATGTTTTAGCGGCTCTAACCTCCCTGGGCTACTCGGTGGCTGAGGCAAAGCAGGCAGTAGCCAGCCTACCTTCGTCTTCTGACCTGAGCCTTGAGGAAAAGATTAAGCAGGCACTGCAGTATTTCACTCCTAAATAAAAGGAGGGTAGTGTGGAAATTCTGTTATATGTAGTAATTGCTGTCTTAGTTATGATAATTCTGGTGTTAGTTTTCAGACCGAGGAAGGTGATGGTGCCGGATATAGAAGAGCTGGAGAGCAAACTTAGATTTGCCCTGGCTTCGGCAGCCTCGGTTAAGGAGATTCAGGATACCCTGAAAGACTTACCTCACGACCTTCTGGAATCGATAACCCGCAGTCTGGGCAAGAGGACAGGGAAGCTGAACGAGCTTCTGGCTACTTTTGAGTTGACCCACTATGACCGTCTTTTCTATCTGGGAGAACCCATCGACTTTGTTGGCATTAAATACGGCGAAGGGGTTGATTTCATTGAGGTAAAGACCGGCAGGGCGGGCTTGTCCCCGGCGGAAAAGGAATTGAAGGACCTTATTGAGTGCAAGTTGGTCAATTATGTGCCGCTCTCCGTGCAGAAGATAGGCATCGCTGAGCACATCGATACCGAGGAGATGGGGGATTAGGGGTGGGTAGGTAAGACTGGGGTGGTTTGGGGGGTAAATAAGGAACCATACACCGATAGTTATTGAGGAGAATGCCATATGACAGAGGAACAGCCTGTTTTTAAAGTGGGACTAACAATTTGGCCAAGCATGTCCAATGTGGGGGGAAACCCTACTGGTCGCGAAAAGGAGAAGGAACTAAGACAGCTTTTCACTGAGCTTGCTGAGTACGTGGCAAAGAGTCTCGAAGAAAACGGGATTTCTCGTTTTGCCTTCCCAATGTTCAGACCATTCAACGCTGTCTTTGGAGTCACTCAAGATAATATTCTTGTTATTGTCTCATCTCTAGCTGGTGGTTTGGCAACCCTGAGATTTATGGACTGGAAGGACGCTCCTGGAATTAACCTAGAACAAGCGGTAGCTGGTGTACGTCAACAGCTAGGCTGGAGTGACATTTCTACTTTCAAGGTACCGAGTAGCCTTATGTACAGAAATTCACAAGACCGACAGAACGAACTTGAAGAAATAGCCAAGAATTTTGTTGAAAGGACGAAAGAGCAACTTCTGCACCAGCAACGTAAAGTTACATTTCAACCAATATTTAGAACTTCGCTAGAAGAATTAGAGACAGACCCTAATCTCTGTTTCGTGCTCATGCCGTTCAAGCCCGATTTTAATCGCATTTATGAGCACATACTTCAGCCGGCTATAAAGGAAGCCGGGTTAAACCCACTGAGGGCAGATGAGATATTCTCGCCTACCCCTATAGTTGAGGATGTTTGGACTCACATAGCTAGGTCAAGGTTGATCATAGCTGATGTTACAGACAAGAATCCGAACGTATTTTATGAACTTGGTCTTTCACATGCTATAGGGATACCAGTCATAATTATCACACAGAACAAAGAAGACGTTCCTTTTGATGTCGCGTATATTCGATATCTCATATATACGGATGATGAAGCAGGCTGGCAGAAACTTAAAAAAGATTTGAAAAAAGCCATATCTTCCATCAAAGCAGGATAATTACCGTAACTATAATTTTCCAACATGAGATAAGAGATGGAACCGAGTATCGGAATCGACCCACTTGCCCGCATAGTATCTTTCATCGGGCTTGGCGCAGCAGTGACTGTTGGAGTCATTCACTTCCTTACCTATTACAGGGGGCGGTGGCAAAACCCTATAATCAACATTCATATGCCTCAAGGAGACGCTTTACTGCTCTCGAAGCCTCGCCTACTAGTGGTAAAATTTTTCGTAGACAACCCATCTACGTTACCAAATACAATTATAGAGGTCAGCTGTAAAACACGGCGTAGCTGGTTTAAAAGCTCCTCACTCAAGGTCGGGAACCTTGAGTTAACTTTCGTAGATGTAGAGATGTTAGGAGGCAAATGGACATCTGATTTGAGGTTAGCTATTGCGCCTCACGTTGCTTTGGACGAACCAGATTGGAAAGTACTGCTAGAGCCAAGGGGTGCTCCATTAAGGGATGGACTATGGAAGTTACCTCTATCATTATTGGCACGTTCGCCGCGTCCTCTTATCGTTACGATCACATCCGAACACGAACAGATAGACGAAACAAAGGAACTTACAATAACTTTTCGCGATATTACATATAAGCGACACAGTTGCTCTCTGAAACTGGGGGCTAGTATATAATGTTCTTACAGGGGAGTAGACGATGTCCCTCTTTCAAATAACTTCCAATTTTAGACTTAGCAGTGACCAGCGCCGGGCAGCAGGCAGGCTGGTGGCAGTTGCCTTAGTTTTGGCGCTATCCCTCTGGACTTTTAGCCCTCTCTTTGCCGCCGCCCAGAGTTTAGAGGAGTATTTCCAGATAAGCTATGACCCGGTGAGCTTCAGCAAGAGTGAAATTAACGGGAGTGAGGTCTTCCACGCTATGATAAGTGGGCGTGCCACCTGCGCTGAAGACCTACCGATGACAGTAAATGAAGCCAGCATCACTTCATGCGTGGTAGCTGAACATGCGGTGAGCGGCGCCAGGGTGACGCTGAATTCGAGCTATACCGTAACCATAAAGCCCTTTCCCTCCAAGCAGGGTGAAACTGCTGAGATAGACCAGGTTGTGCCTTTGGAATTCCCTGCCCAGGCTGAATCGGGCGACTACAATATCATCGGGGAGCTTACTGAAGCTAAGGTTAAAGTTATAATTAAGTGGGTCAATGTTACCGAGTTTCTCCCCCGGGACCAGCTCTTGGGCTCGCTGAAGTATATTGCCCCGGAGACGACGCCACCACCTGAGTCTGAGCCTGAGCCGGCATCAGAAGAACCAAACCCTGCCCCTGAGCTTGAGCCAGCATCGGAAGAAACAACACCTGCCCCTGAGCTTGAGCCAACACCGATACCTGTACCCTCGGTGTATGGTATTGCTTGGTGGGTCTGGCTGATAGTCGCCGTCGCTGTCGTTACCACGATAGTGAACATCGTCTCTCTTCTGCGGCGTCGCACCACGTAACACAACTCCTTCAAAGGTGAGAGGCTAAAGGGGATGAGGTTGGTCAGCAATTTTCAATTGAAGTCGGCATAACATAAAGATATACTGTTTATAGAGCAATTTTTTCAGGAAAGCAACATGCCTCAATTTGAAATCGTTTCTGATTTTGGGCTTACCGGCGACCAGCCCCAGGCAGTAGACAGGCTGGTGGAGGGCTTGAATAAAGACTTTAAGCACCAGATGCTGTTGGGAGTTACTGGCAGCGGCAAAACATTTACTATGGCTAATGTTATTGAGCGGGTGCAGAAACCTACCCTGGTTATCAGTCACAACAAAACATTAGCCGCCCAGCTTTGCACTGAGTTCAAGGAGTTCTTCCCCAACAGTGCTGTAGAATACTTCGTTAGCTATTATGACTACTACCAGCCTGAAGCCTATATCCCGCGTACTGATACCTATATTGAGAAAGAGACGGATATAAACGAGGAGATTGATAAGCTACGCCACGCTGCTACTCGTGCCCTTTTTGAGCGCCGTGATGTGCTTATTGTAGCTTCAGTATCCTGTATCTATGGTTTGGGTTCGCCCGAGGAATACCATGGCTTTGTCTGCAGTCTTAAACGGGGTAGTAATTGCCGCCGGGATAAGCTCCTCCGCCAGCTGGTGGATATGCAATATGAGCGTAATGACATCGACTTCACCAGGGGCAGGTTTCGTATTCGTGGCGATACCCTGGAAATCCAGCCGGCTTATGAGGAGATAGCATTGCGGGTTGAGTTCTTTGGCGATGACATTGAACGGATTGTCGAGATAGACCCGCTAACTGGTGAACTGTTAGCCGAATTGGAGTCGGTAGACATCTATCCCGCTAAGCACTTTGTTACCTCGCATGATAAGCTAATGCTGGCTATTGAAGACATAAAAGAGGAGTTGGCCGAAAGGCTAAGTGAATTGAAGCAGCAGGGGAAGTTATTGGAGGCGGCGAGGCTTGAAGCGCGCACCAACTATGACATAGAAATGCTCCGGGAAGCAGGATACTGCACCGGCGTGGAGAACTACTCTCGCCACCTATCACGGTGCCTTCCCGGAAGCCCACCGTGGACGCTGCTGGACTACTTTCCCGATGACTTTCTTTTGTTCATTGATGAATCTCATATGACCCTGCCCCAGGTTCGCGGTATGTATCATGGTGACCGCTCCCGTAAGGAAACTTTAGTCGAATATGGTTTTCGCTTGCCTTCAGCGCTTGATAATCGCCCGCTTAATTTTGCTGAATTTGAGCAGCGCATTAACCAGGTTATTTACACCTCAGCTACACCGGCAGTCTATGAGCATGGGCACAGTCAGCAGGTAGTGGAGCAGTTAGTCCGGCCTACCGGTCTTCTTGAGCCAACTATTGAGGTTAAGCCAACCAAGGGGCAAATCGATGACCTTCTTGACCAGATTAAGACCACGGTTGATAAAGGGGAGCGTTGTCTGGTAACTACTCTAACCAAGAGGATGGCAGAGGAGCTGGCTGATTATTTAATAGAGATGGGGGTAAAGACCCATTATCTCCATTCTGAGATTGAGACCTTAGGCAGGGTGGAGATATTGCGTGACCTTCGTCTCGGCGTCTATGATGTAGTGGTAGGCATAAACCTGCTTCGAGAGGGGCTTGACCTGCCCGAGGTAAGCCTGGTGGCTATTCTTGATGCTGATAAGGAAGGCTATTTGAGGTCGGAGGGAGCGTTAATTCAGACAATGGGGCGTGCCTCTCGCCATATAGACGGGCATGTCATTATGTATGCTGATACGGTTACTAATTCCATGGCTGCGGCTATAAAAGAAACTCAACGCCGTCGTCAGATTCAGGAAGCCTATAACAGAGAACACGGCATTACTCCTCAGGGAATAAGGAAGGCAATCAAGGATATTACCGCGCGGGTGCGGGTTGTAGCCGAAACTCGTGCACCGTATATTGCTGCTCCTATGGCTAAAGAGGACGTAGCTCGTTTAATTAAGGAGCTGGAATCACAGATGAAGACCGCAGCCAGAAACCTTGAGTTTGAGAAGGCAGCGCTATTGCGTGACCGTATCATTGAGCTGAGAAAGGATTAGTAATAATCTGGATTCATAGGAATACTGTTGTGCGGTAATAACGGCTGACATCTCTTCACTACCGCTAGGAGTATATATAATAAGGTAGGTGGGGTAAGCTAGTACAGTGAACAATAAATTGGATATAGAGACGAGGCAGGAGCGCCGGGAAAGGCGGCTGAAGAAGAAGCGGGAGCGGATGCCTAAGCATGGGCGGAACCTGTTCAGAATATATAAGGAGGCTATTCTCAAGCGATTAAGACGCCGCCAGGTTGACAAGTAGCAGAAGAAGTGATAAAAGGAGTGTACTGAAAAAAGGAGGTGATATCCGATGGGGAAATACCGTTGGGAAGACCGTAAACGGATGGCTAGTACTCGTTCAGCAGGGCTCGCCGGTCACATTTGTTGGTTTCTGGCTGCTATATTTGCTGTGTTGGGGATTATTGGCGATGCCATCAACGCCACTATTGGCTTGGAGCCACTATCTTGGTTTTTGCTGGCAGGTGTCGTTGCTCTGCTTAGCATACCTTTTTACATGGGCTTGGCATTGGGTTGGTATTTAACAGAGAAGAAGTGAACTAAGGTAAACCCAGAACCAGTTTACCAAATAATAAAGCATTTTTTATACCTCTTCCTCCTTGGCGCTTTCTTCCTCAAGCTGTTCCATGATACGGGCGGCTCGGGGATAGCCGATGCGTAAACGCCGCTGTAAGAAAGAGGTAGAAATGTGCTTGTGCTCTTGTGCCAGTTGTTTGGCTGCCTCCAGGAGTGGGTCCTCAGGGAAGCCTTCCCTTCTGGCAGTGGTTGTGACAAGCTCTTCAACCTTTAGTTCAGTTGGTTCTTCTTTCTTCTGGCTAGCCCAGAAATAAACGAGCCTTTCCATCTCAGCATCGGAGACGAAGCATCCCTGGAGACGCTTGGGTTTAGCCGCCTCAGTGGGCATATAGAGCATGTCTCCTCTGCCCAGTAGCTTTTCGGCACCACCGCTGTCAAGGATGGTGCGTGAATCTACCTGGGAGGTAACAGCAAAGCTAATACGGGTAGGAAAGTTAGCCTTAATTAAGCCGGTAACCACATCTACTGATGGGCGCTGAGTCGCCACGACAAGATGAATGCCGGTAGCTCGGGAAAGCTGGGCTAATCGACACAGGATATGCTCTACCTCGTCGAAGCCAGCCATCATTAAATCAGCCAGTTCATCAATGATTAGCACCAGGTAAGGGAGCCTCTCGGTTCCTTGTTTATTTCTATTGTAACCTTCAATGTTACGGGCTCCAGCATTAGCCAGTTTTTGATACCGTCTGTCCATTTCCCGGTTAAGCCAGCGCATTGTTGCCAGGGCTTTATTAGTATCAACGATAACGGGGGTAGGCAGGTGGGGGATGCTATTGAACGGGGTCAGCTCTACCCGCTTAGGGTCAATCATAATAAACCGGACTTCATTAGGCGTGTTATGTAATAGCAAACAGCAGATAACGGAGTTTAAGCAAACAGTCTTGCCGCTCCCTGTAGCCCCAGCGATTAGCAGATGAGGCATTCTGGACAGGTCAGCAGCTACTGCTTCACCACCAGCACCTTTACCTAGTGCCAGAGACAGCTTGGACTTAGCTTCTAACTTCTGGAAAATGCTGGTCTCTATTACCCCACGCAGAGTAACGAGGCTCAAAGTTGTATTAGGTACTTCAATACCTACTACTGATCTGCCTGGTACCGGGGCTTCAATCCTGATACTGGGTGCAGCCAGAGTAAGGGCGAGGTCATTAGCCAAAGAGGTAATTCTTTCCACTTTGACCCTAGTCTTGGATATCTCCTCTAGCCTTACTCTGATATTTCCATCCCTGTCTTTTTCCTTTATTTCCTTCATTTTCCTGTCCCAGCCCGGTTCCACACCAAACTGGGTAACTGTTGGCCCTGGGTTTATCTGCACCACCTTAGCCTCAACACCATAACTAACTAGAGCCTGCTCAATAAGCTGGGCTCTTTGTTCATTATCAGCCTGACTAAATTCTGCTTCAGGAGTCCTATCCAGAATATCAATAGGTGGTAACCGCCAGCCATCGACAATAACTATCGTCGGTGATTCACCATATTTCCGCCATACTTCCTGAGTTACCTGTTTTAGTTCCTGTTGGGCTTGGACAGGGGTGAGTTCTGGAATAATGGCTTTCTTCTCTAGAGGTTTCTCTAATATGGGTTTCTCTATAGGTCTTGGAGTTTCAATAACCGGGGGAAGTACTGGCGTTTGCTGACGGGCTGGTCTAGGAGTAGGTCGCTCTTTCAACTGCTTACCTAGCCATGAAACGGAGTTCCTGGCCAGACGGAAGCAAGCGCCCGGGGCTACTAGAATAATGCCTATGATGACTAATCCCAGTATGCGGAGAAGGCTGAGCCAATATGGGTAGTCAACAATATCCTGACCAACAATGCTCAGCCCAAAGCTGCCCCCCAGGTTAAAAAGAGCTAATATTCCCCAGGCAGCCAGAATGAAGGCAATACCACCTAGCCACTGGTTCCAGTGATGGATAAGTGAGGATAGTTTTCGCCGCCACAGCAGTCCGACCAGTGTCCCAACAACTATGACTATGAAGATTAATCCCCAGTTAAATAGCTCCAGAGTCTTAAGACCAATATTAGCGTTGACCCACGAAGTCAGTGCTGACCATTGCCAGTATAAAATCGCCACAATGATGACCAGCAATATGATTGAGTAGAAAAGCCGCCTCCCCTGCGACTTTCTTTTGGGTTTACGCCTGACATTATCTTTTCGCTTAGCCATGTTACCCCTTGATAGGCAAGGTGCTTCAAGCTATACCTTTACCATAAATGGGAGAACCATAGGGCGGCGTTTAGTTTGGTCGTAGTAAAACTTATTCAACGTATCTCTAACTTTGGCGTTGACAAAGCTCCACTCAGCAGCTCGGACACCACTATGGTCCAGGGTTCGAGCTACTAGGTCTCGACTCTCGTCTATCATATCTCTGGATTCTCTGGTGTCAACAAAACCCCGGGATACAATATCAGGACGCCCTACCAGCTTACCAGTTTGCCTGTTAACAGCGATAATCACTACTACCATCCCATCTCTTGATAGCATCCGTCTATCTCGAAGGACAACACTGCCGATGTTACCCACACTTAGACCATCTACATATACATTGCCTGAAGTAATCTTGCCTGTTATCCTAGCCGTCTGCGAATTGAGCTCAAGGATGTCACCATCCTCCAGCACGAAGGTATTTTCCCGCGGGATACCTACTGATTCAGCTAATTTAGCGTGTAAGCTCAAGTGGCGATATTCGCCGTGGATGGGCATAAAGAACTTAGGCTTAACTAAGTTTAGCAGCAGTTTTAGCTCTTCTTGGCTACCATGCCCGTGGACATGAACCGGCGCTACATTACTGTATAATACCTGAGCCCCTTGCTTGAATAGGCTATCCACAGTTCTGTTGATTAGTCCTTCGTTGCCTGGGATTGGTGTTGCTGACATAACTACTGTATCCCCAGGCACGATGTGAACTTGGCGATGGTCGCGATTAGCTATCCGAACCAGGGCTGAGGTAGGTTCACCTTGACTCCCGGTAGTAACAAGAACAGTTTTATTACGGGGCATACCACGGAGTTCATCAAGCCTGGCCAGAATACCATTAGGCGCCTTAAGATAACCTAACTCCAGCGCCATGTTTGCCGTGTCGCTCATGCTACGACCAACAATAAAGACACGGCGTTGATGTTTGGCTGCGGCATCAATAACCTGCTGAACACGGGAAACTAGTGAGGCAAAGGTGGTTACAATCACCTTTCCCGGTGCATCAGCCATAATATGGTCTAGGGTTTCACTAACCACTCGTTCTGATGGAGTATAGCCGGGTAGCTCAGCATAGGTGGAGTCGGAGAGGAGAAGCAAAACACCTTGTGCTCCTAGTTGAGCCAGTCGAGATAGGTCGGTCGGTTTACCACTGACTGGTGTGTAGTCAAGCTTAAAATCTCCACTATGAATTATGGTGCCCACTGGGGTAAATATGATTAAACCCACTGAGTCAGGTATGCTGTGGCAAACAGGGAAGAACTCTACCTTGAATTTTCCCAGTGTGACCTGACCAAAAGACGGTACAACCTCTAGCTTGGCTCCTGATAATGCCTTTTGTTGTTTAAGTTTGACCGAGATAAGGCCTCGGGTAAGCTTTGTGGAATAGACAGGCACATTAAGCTGGGGCAGTAGGTAAGGTAGAGCGCCAATGTGGTCCTCATGACCATGGGTAATGATTATACCCCTTACTTTTTTCTGTTTCTCCCGCAGGTAGCTGATGTCAGGGATTACCAGGTCAATGCCTAGCATTTCCTCTCCGGGGAACATAAGCCCGGCATCAATGACGATAATGTCATCTTCATATTCAATCGCCATCATATTCTTACCGATTTCGCTTAGCCCACCGAGGGGAATTACTTTTAACCTTGGTTTAGTCATAATTTTAAACCTAGAACATACTTAATTGTTGTGGCTGTGGTTTGGCTTCGGTCATAATTTCTGCCTGGGCGAGGAGTGATGGGATGTTAAGCATATCTGCCTCTATCGTCTGGCGTAAGCTTTGCTGGTGGAGGGCAGCCGCCGGGTGATACATGGCGTAGTAGATGACATTATCTCGCTTTTGGGCGGTGCCATGAATCTTACTTATACTCTTACCGGGGAAGAACATCGCCATTGAATAACGTCCCAGGGTTACAATCATCCTGGGACGAATTGACTCAATCTGGCGGTTTAGCCACTTACGACAGTTTTGTATTTCTGTAGGTAGGGGGTCGCGATTTCCCTGTGGTCGGCATTTAATCACATTGGCAATATAAACTTGCTTACGGTTTAAGTTGATGGAAGCCAGCAGTTCATCCAGATATAATCCCGCTGGTCCAACAAAGGGGCGCCCCTGCTGGTCCTCGTGCCAGCCTGGTGCCTCACCAATAAACATTATGTCGGCATCCTCTGCCCCCTCACCCGGTACCACTTTAGTTCGATACTTAGCTATTTCACACTGGTGACAGCGGGCGATTTCTTCATAAAGCTCGCTCAGTGCTGACATTCCATAACCTTCTAAAGTATGATAGCACTTGGTAATACTTCAAGTCAATTTGTTAGCTTACCCATATTGAGTAGTGATACATAGCCTTCTCTACGGCGACCTCCTGTGTTTATGTATCGGTGACGGCATACAAAGCTAGCTATGGTGTAGTGTGGCATACTTTCTAGTCGGGTAGCAGGTCACAGAAGTAAAATGAGTTTCTTGAGACAATCTGCCCTATAGTATATGAGATTCTGCTCTTAAATATTGGTCCGTCAAAGACAAAGGAATGAAACTCCCCATTTTCACCGCATGGGTCAACATTGGGCGGAATTTCAGTTAGGAAGTGCTCATCGATTATCCTCCCGGCGAATCTCTTGTTCAGAACCTTTGAGTCAACACAGGTAACAATGGCTTTGAACCCCAAATCAATGAATGTCTGAGCCAGCTGAGCAGTATTCCTTTGCCATAGTGGCATGATTGCTTTCATCCCTACCTTCGACAGGTTGTCCTCTCGATATTTCCTTATATCTTCCAAAAAGATATCTCCAAAAACTACCGAAGACACACCTGCCTTCCGAGACTTAGCCAGCGTAGCTTGCATTTTAGACTCATATTCTTCATTGGATGCTTTTTTCGAGATGAATATTTGCTGAAGAGGTAGGTGTAGAGAGTCTGCCTGCCGCTGTAGCAGGCTCCGGCGGATACCATGCATACTCACTCTATCATAGTCTTTGCTTAGAGTTGTTAGCAAGCCTAATATCTCATACTCTCGTCTTTGTCGAATCTCGTATAATGCAAGAGCGCTGTCTTTGCCGCCACTCCATGCCAGGAGCACTTTCTCAATCATTGTTAAAACCCGTAGCCTTTCAGTTTGAGCCTACACTATAGCCTATTGATTTCTAACTCTTACCCGTTTCGTGAGGGTCGTAGGGATAGTATGACTGAATAGTCTCTAGGCGAGCCAGCTGGACACCTCCCTCCCATAATTGGATAATCTTGACATCCCGGAGGTATTTCTCCACATGGAATTCCCGGACATAGCCGTAAGCGCCCATGAGTTCCATAGCCTTACCGCATACCATATTAGCCACATCAGTGGCATATACCTTGGCAGCGGATGCTTTGGAAATAAGGAAATCACCACCAGGGTTTCCGTATCTCTCACGGTTATTGAACATGGATGCTACGTGGAGATAATAAGTCCGGGCTGATTCTATGCCAATAGCCATGTCAGCTATCATAGCTGCCTGGAGAGTGTGATTCCGCACTGACTTACCAAGATAGTATCTAGTATCGGTATAGTTAACGACGATTTCCAGCACTGCCTGAGCACTACCTATAGCCATAGGGCAGCTAGTAAGGCGTCCCCAACTTAGAGCACTACGTACCGCCGCCCAATCGGCACCTGGCTCCATGCTGGCTCGGTGTTCCTTGGGTACCCGCACATTGTCAAAGTAGATGGCAGCATTAACATCGCTAATCTTCATCCCCATTTTCTCTTCTGGTTTACCAAAAGAAAGTCCGGGTGTATCAGCAGGGACATAGATAAAAGCTACCCCATCTGTCCCCAGATTAGGGTCAGTGGTGCACAGCACGCCGTAGAGTTCGGCAACACCAGCACCCCCGGGCCACATCTTCTCCCCGTTGATAACCCACTCATCCCCCTCCAGCTTAGCTATGGTGCGAATAGTGCGTCCTTCCTGGTGTATGTCTTCAAGGTTGGCACCTCCCGCCGGCTCGGTAAGGGCCATGCAGCAAACGTGTGGCTTATCTTCACACAACCAGGGGGTATACTTGTCCGTAATAAAGGTATTACGGGCTCCCATGGCTGCTGACATAACCCATGGCGATATGAGGCTGTGGAGAGCCAAACCACAGTCCCCCCGGGCTATTTCTTCAGTTATGGCACAGGCTATGATTGCCGACCTTATTCCCAGACCTCCATACCTTGGCGAGAAACCTCGCTTTTGGACACCAAGTTTCACCAGCCCCTCGTAAGCCTTGCCAAAGACTTCCCGGTCCTCTTCCATCTGCATACGGACTGGCATCACTTCCTTATTAATGTAGTCACGGATGGTAGTTAAGAGAAGCTTGTCTTCGTCTGAGGTGATAAATTCTCCATATCTTTGCACAGAAACTCCCTCCTTTTGAATTTTCTAGTAATCAAATATACACTACTAGGAAAGCAAGTTCAACATCCTGATTTCAGATTACCTTAACCCGTTTATTGGAGTCAACTTCCTGGTGAATAAATTGATATCCAGCATTTCGACGGACGGTTCAATCAGCGTCGTTAGCTTCTAGACAGCCTTATATTAACACAGATGAAGGTACTTCTTTATCAGTTTTATCAGTCCGATAATGGGCCAGCCGGAGCTAGTGTTTTAGTAAGTATTGAGGTGTTGCGGAATAAGCTTACCCACGGGATTGAAAACAGGGTGATATTAGTATAAACTTGCTATTAGTTGGAAATGCCCATTACTCTCTAGAGAGTTCAGTGGAGGGACAGGAATGGAAGTGGAAAACGGCTCGGCTATCCCATCTGCTAACCGACCTAACCTTGATTTAAGCGCGCATGACCCCAAGACCGAGACCAGAAATAAGGCTGATGACCTTGTAACTTTAAGCCGGGTCTCGGCAGCAATTAGCAGCCTTACGAATCTGGAAGCCATTCTTAGGGTTGGCTTAGATAGTGTGCTTAATACTATGAGTGGGGTTGTTGGGGGGATTATGCTTATAGATGAGCAGACAAAGACACTGTCCTACCGCGTCTACCATGGTCTGTCAGATAAATTTGCTGAGGAAATGTGTCTCCACCTCGGTGAAGGAATCGCGGGAAAGGTAGCTCAAAGCAGCAAGTCGGTGCTATTGGAGGACATCTCCTCGGACCCAAGCGCTGTTCACCTTGATCTGATAGGTATAGAAGGTTTAAGGGCGTTCATTTGTGTTCCCCTCCGCGCTAGAGACCACGTCCTCGGGGTAATAAATGTTGCCAGCCATGTACCCCATAAGTTCACTAAGGATGATATGCACCTTCTGGGCTCAATTGGTGACCAACTAGGCATAGCCATTGAGCGGGCAAAGCTATACGAACAATTGAGGAAGGGTAGGGAAAGGTATCGACATTTAGCGCAGCAGATGCTGCTGGTTCAGGAAGAGGAGCGAAGGAGAATTGCCAGGGAACTGCATGACGAAACCAGCCAGGCTCTTACTGGCTTGGCGCTTAACTTGGAGGCATTGGTGGAGCAAGCAGAAATGGCTGGCATTCAGGACACCCAGTTCAAAACTAGGTTGAAGAAAACACATTCATTAGCGGTTCAAATAAGCACCGAGGTAAGCCGGTTAATAGCTGACCTACGTCCCTCCCTCCTAGACACACTCGGGCTTATTCCGGCTGTTCGCCAATATGCTGAAACTCACCTTACTCCCCTGGGCATTAATGTTTCCTTTGAGTTTGAAGGAATTGAGAGGGCTTTACCGGAAGAAGTGGAGGTAGGGCTCTTCCGCTGTGCTCAGGGAGCCATAGGCAATATTAGGCAACATTCTCAGGCAAGAAACGCAACTATATCCATGAAGCGTGAGGATGATGAGCTTGTGTTATGTATCAGCGATGATGGCAAGGGTTTTGATATCTCACAGGTCACTGAGATAGAAAAGAGTGGGCGAGGCGCTGGGCTATTCAGCATGAAGGAAAGAGTGAGGCTGCTGGGTGGCATTTGCTGGGTTGAGTCTCAGCCGGGGCAGGGGACTACAGCTAACGCTAGGGTTCCCATAACTTGGAGCACAACCAGTGCAAAAGATAAGAGTATTAATAGTGGATGACCACACCATTGTGCGGGATGGCATTTGTGCTTTGCTTGGGCTAACACCGGACATAGAGGTGATAGGCGAGGCTGCCAACGGAAAGGAAGCATTAGATATGCTCAGGGAGGTTACGCCTGACGTAGTGCTTATGGACATAGCCATGCCTATTATGGGTGGATTGGAAGCAACACGCCGAATAATCAGGGAATTTCCTAGAATAAAGGTGCTAGCACTCACCCAGTATGATGATAGAGAGTATGTATTTTCGGTTATTGAGGCTGGAGCCTCTGGCTTTATTACCAAAACGGCTGCGTCTTCAGAACTTGCTTCTGGTATTCGTTCTATTTACCACGGAGATTCCTTTTTGTCCCCGTCTGTGGCCAAGTTTTTGGTTGAAAGCCATCAACAAGGAGCCAGCATAGTGAAGAGTCATGACCCCTATGAGCAGTTGACAGACCGAGAAAGGGAGATACTTAAGCTATTGGCAGAAGGGCATACTACTCAAGAAATAGCTGACATGCTGGCAGTTAGCTCCAAAACTGTGGAGGGGCATAAGACTAACCTTATGGCTAAGCTTGATATCCACAGTCGTATTGACTTGGTCAAATACGCCCTGCGTAAGGGCATAATTACCATTTGAAATTACTGCTTCAATTCTCCTCTATGCTATCCTCACTGGTAGGGGTCTTTAACCTCCCAATTAAGAACCTATCGGAAAATCTAACACACTGTAACCGCTGAGCCAGACTCCCCGGCAAGAGCTTCACCCCCAATAAATAGGGGGTTTGTCGGGTAAAATCAGGTCGATATTCCCCCCTCTTTTGGGGTGAAGACCTCTATGCTCTTTAGTAAGTATTGCTTAAACTTATAGTTAGGATAGAGTACCAGGGCATAGAAGGGAGGTAGAGATGGAAAAGAGAGCCAAAATTCTGGTTGTGGATGATGAGCCTGAGTTTACTGCGGGCTTACAAGTGACATTAGAGGCCAGGGGTTATCAGGTGGTTGTTTCGAGCAACAGGGTCAAAGCAGAAGAAATAGCTCGGGATGCAAGGCCTGACTTGATTGTCTTGGGCACGATAGTACCACGAGGGGACGCTTTTCTGTTGCACCAGTGGCTAAAGAAAAGTACCAGTTTCAGCGACTTACCTATCATTGTGGTCGATGCTCCAGTGGAGAAGCAGTTAATTAAGGGATGGAGAAGGGGCGAGGGGCTGCGGCTTGAGGCTGAAGATTACTACCGCAAGCCAATTAGACCACTGGCACTGGTATCCCAAGTTGAAAAACTGCTGGACAAGATAACTAGAAGAATCAGAGTGCTGGTAGCCGATGACCATACGGTAGTTAGGGAGGGAATTCATGCTTTACTCAGCTTGCAGAGAGACATGCAGGTAATTGGAGAGGCGGTAGATGGAAGAGAAGCGGTGGAGAAAGCACACCAGCTCCTACCTGATGTGGTGCTAATGGATATAGTCATGCCACATATGAATGGTCTGGAGGCAGCTCGACTGATATGCCAAAAAAGCAAACAAGTCAAGGTATTGATGTTAAGTCAATATGATAATGAAGAGAATATCGTGGCTAGCGACCAAGCCGGGGCATTTGGCTTTATTCCTAAGAGAAGCGCTGGTTCGGAACTCCTAGCTGGCATTAGAGCCGTTAACCGAGGGGAACACTTTAAGCATCCTGTTGCCGCATAGACACTGGTTGAAAGAAAACCTCATACGGTCGGAGATCATGTCTCAGCAGAGGAGGATGCTGTTTGCAGCCGATAACTATTGTCCTTAACGGGCGGGAGGTAAGTGGTTATCCAGGAATGACTATCCTGGAACTGGCGCAAGAATCAGGTGTAGATATTCCTACACTCTGCCACGATACTCATTTGCCTCCGATCGGTGCTTGCCGTGTCTGCTTGGTAGAAAATGAACAAAGCGGGGCGTTGATGGCCTCCTGTGTCACTCCAATAGCACCAGGAATGGTAATCAACACCCATTCCCCTCGAGTCATAGAACACCGCGAAACCATAGTTAAGCTAATGCTTGCCAGTCATCCTGATTCCTGCTTGGTATGTG
Source organism: uncultured Dehalococcoidales bacterium (assembly GCA_964521325.1). Lineage (GTDB taxonomy): Bacteria > Chloroflexota > Dehalococcoidia > Dehalococcoidales > CAZFRL01 > CAZFRL01. Next base: position 23,731 of record CAZFRL010000009.1, read on the forward strand.
ATAAGGGCAACCGCTGCCAATTACGCCAGATTGCTTCGGATATGGGCATTGGATTGGTAGAGTTCCAGAGGATTCCTCATTTGGCTGCTATCGAGGAAGTTAATCCATTCATTGAAAGGGATTTAAGCAAATGTATATTATGTGCCAAGTGTATTCGGGCATGCCAGGAGCTAGTCGTTGAAGGAGCTATCGACTACTTTCAGCGAGGATTTATCGCCAAAGCAGCCACGCTAGATGATTTGCCATTGGAGGACTCTGAGTGTACCTTCTGCGGAACTTGTGTAGCATTGTGTCCTACAGGCGCACTAATGGAAAAGGAGAGGACGTACAGAGGGACAACCAAAACCGCTGTTCAGACAACCTGTCCCTTTTGTGGCTGTGGCTGTAGTATTTGCCTGGAAGTCAAGGATAATCGAGTAGTACGGGTTACACCTGGCAAGGAAGGTGGGGTGAATCATGGCACACTTTGTGTGAGAGGAAACTATGGCTGTGATTTCATCCATAGTCCAGACAGACTAACCAAACCATTAGTCAAGGTTAATGGTGATTTTGAGGAGTTATCACTGGAGCAAGCCTTAGAGCAGGTAGCCACTGAATTCAAACAAATAAAGGATGGGCATGGCCCCGACAGCCTGGCTATTCTTGGCTCATCGAAGTGCACTAATGAAGAAAACTACCTCCTGCAGAGATTCGCCAGATGTGTGCTGAACACTAATAATATTGATAATGGCAGTCGTTTATATAACTCTGCCACTCGACTGGGTCTTGGTTCCTCTATCGGCTTCCCTGGCACTACAAATTACCTTGATGCTCTGGAGCAATCAGAGGTGATAATAGTTATTGGGGCTGACCCCACTTCGTCAGCCCCTGTTGTTGGCTATACCATAAAGCGTGCCGTTAAATATAAAGGGGCTGAGTTAATCTTGATTGACCCTCGGCAGACAAAGCTTTCTTCATTCGCCCATCTCTGGGTGCGCCCTAGGGTTGGTACAGATGTAGCTTTGTTAAATAGCTTGGCAAAGGTGATTATTGATGAAGGCTTACTGGATGAGGAGTTTGTCACTCGAAAAACAGACAATTTTGAGGAATTTACCAAACGATTAGAGAAGTATTCTCCCGAATATGCCGAGGCAATCACTGGTGTTCCAAGTGAGGAAATTCACGCTGCTGCTCGACTATACGCTAGGGCAAGCCGGGCGGCAATTATATATGGCACTGGCATCACTCAGCAGACAGCCGGAACAGACAGCGTAAAAGCCTTGGCAAACCTAGCAATATTGACCGGGAACATTGGGCATAGGCAAGGTGGTATCTATGCCCTGCAAAGAGAGAACAATGGTCAGGGTGCTTGCGATATGGGGGCATTGCCTAATTTCCTTCCTGGATACCGGAGGGTAGCAGATGCCCAAGCAAGGAGGAATTTCGAAGAACGCTGGGAGGTGGACTTGCCAGCTACCATCGGGCTAACTGCTGTGGAAATTATGGAGCAAGCGAAAAAGGGGAAAATCAAGGGCTTGTATATTGTAGGAGAGGACCCCGTTTTAAGCTTCCCGCATTCAACTCTGGTTGATGAAGCTTTGTCTTCCCTTGATTTCCTTGTGGTGCAGGATATGTTCCTTACTGAAACAGCCAAAAGAGCGGATGTGGTTCTGCCGGCGACAAGCTTTGCCGAAAAGGAGGGGACATTTACTAATTTCGAGGGAAGGGTAAACAGGGTGCAGAAAGCAATCGAGCCCATTGGTGAAAGCTTGCCAGACTGGGAAATAACCCTGCAACTAGCTGATAAGATGGGGTATCCGTTGCCATTCTCTTCCCTTCGGCAGGTTATCGATGAGATTGAGGAATTAGTTCCTTCATACGAAGGCTATACTGATTCAGACAGAGTATATCAGGATGAGCTGGACACCTGGGAAGCAAGGCGCACCTTTGGGGGACAATTTTTGAAGGGATTTGCCTGTTTCTCCCCGGTTGAGTATACCCCGCGGGCGGATGGGGTAAAGGAGGGTTACCCTTTTACTTTACTCGCCGGGACTATCCTGTATCACTTTGGTACTGGCAATAGGAGCTTAAGGTCTTGGCGGTTGAAGAGATTTTTCCCCCAGCCTTTTATGGAAATTGGCGAATCTGATGCCAAAAAGCTTGCCCTCACCGATGGCGAGAGGGTCAAGATTATCTCACCTGTAGGTGAAGTGACCACGATGGTCAAGATTACTGATACCCTCCCTGAAGGAACGCTCTTTGTGCCAATTTCATTCCCAGAGGCTCCGGTTAATGGGCTATTTGGCATTACCTTAGACCCAGAGGTAAAATCGCCTTCACTCAAAGCGTGTAATGTAAGAATAGAAAGGGTAGAACCTCATGACTAAAGCGAGGGTAGCCACAGAGGCTGGCCTGGCACGGATAAATGAAATTGTGGCTGAGTATAGCCAGCAGAAGTGGCCGCTAATTCCACTGGTGCAAAAAATTCAAAGTGAGTTTGGCTATATCCCTCCCCAGTCTATACCAAGTATAGCCAAAGCAGTGGGGCTTTTCCCCAGCCAGGTGCAAGGTGTTATTTCTTTCTATGAGCAACTCTATACCGAGCCGCGGGGTAAAAAAGTGGTCAGGGTGTGTCGGGGAACAGCCTGCCATGTGCGCGGTGCCAAGACAGTATTGAAATTGGTGAAGCAGCACCTGGGCCTAGAAGAAGGTCAAACTACGCCTGACTTGGAATATACACTGGAGACAGTTGCCTGCATCGGCGTTTGTGCTCTAGCGCCCAATATAGTCGTTGGCGAACGGGTCTATGGTCACATGAATCCCAAAAAGGTAGAGCAATTGTTTAAGACGAGTGGAGAGTAGTATGCAAAACGAGCGCACTATTTTTGTCTGTCAAGGTACGGGATGTCTCTCTGCAGGGTCTGGCGCTGTCTATGAGGCACTCAGGACTGAGATAGCAGGGCTAGGGATACAAGATGTTGAGATAGATTTTACTGGCTGTCACGGTTTCTGTGAGCAGGGCCCCAATGTAGTGGTTGAGCCCGAGGGTATTTTCTATACCCATGTCCAGGTTGAGGATGCACCGGAGATTGTCAGCTCCCACCTCCGGGATGGCAAGCCAGTAGAGCGGCTTTTCTACCGTGACCCGGTAACTGGTAAAGCTATGCCATATTACTCAGAGATAGACTTTTACCAGAAACAGCAGCGTGTCATCCTGCGTAACTGTGGGCATATCAATCCAGAGAAAATTGAGCACTATGTTGCTCAGGGAGGCTATCAGGCGCTCAAGAAGGCTCTTTTAGAGATGAAACCTGAACAGGTTATTGAGGAGGTTAAACAGTCTGGTCTTCGCGGGCGTGGTGGCGCTGGCTTTCCTACCAGCCGTAAGTGGGAATTCTGCCGTAATGCACGTGGGGAGGAGAAGTATATCATCTGTAATGCGGATGAAGGGGACCCCGGTGCTTTTATGGACCGCTCCATACTGGAGGCTGACCCGCATGCTGTTATTGAAGGACTGACCATTGCTGGATATGCTATAGGTGCCAATGAAGGCTACATCTATGTCCGTGCCGAATATCCCCTGGCAGTAAGGCGAGTTCGCCTTGGCTTGGAGCAAGCCCAAGAAAGAGGCTTTTTGGGAAAGGATATTCTTGGCTCAGGCTTTGATTTTATAGTCCATATTAGAGAAGGTGCCGGAGCCTTTGTTTGTGGTGAGGAAACAGCTTTAATGGCTTCTATTGAGAGCCGACGGGGTATGCCTCGTCCCCGTCCCCCCTTCCCTGCCCAATCGGGTCTAAATGGAAAGCCCACCATTATCAACAACGTAAAGAGCCTGGCTTCTGTCCCTGTTATCATTGACCGGGGGGCTGATTGGTTTGCCAGTATCGGCACTGAAAAGAGCAAGGGTACGGCTGTCTTCGCCCTTACCGGGAAGATTGCCAACAGCGGCCTGGTAGAGGTGCCGATGGGTACTCCACTATCCACCATTATCTTTGATATCGGGGGTGGTATTCCCCGTGACAAGCGGTTTAAGGCAGTCCAAACGGGCGGACCTTCAGGCGGCTGCATCCCGGCCCAGTTTCTTGATGCCCCAGTGGAATATGAAACCCTGGCCCAGCTAGGCTCGATTATGGGCTCTGGCGGCATGGTGGTAATGGATGAGACTACCTGCATGGTAGAAATAGCCAGGTATTTCCTGAGCTTCACTCAGACTGAGTCCTGTGGTAAATGTGTTCCTTGCTGTCTAGGCACCAAGCAAATGTTGGAAATCCTGACCAGAATTACTCAGGGTAAAGGGCGTGAGAGCGATATTGATACCTTGCTCACCATAGCCAAGACAGTGAAGGAATGCTCGCTCTGTGGTCTGGGGCAAACCTGCCCCAACCCGGTGCTTACTACCCTAAATTACTTTAGACATGAATATGAAGCTCACATAAAAGAAAAGAAATGCCCGGCAGCTGTCTGTGATGCTCTGATGATATCACCTTGCCAGCATACCTGCCCGGTAGGGATTAACATTCCCAAATATGTAGCTCACATCGCCGCAGGTGAATATCTAGAGGCTGTCGAGACCATCAGGGAGCGTAATCCTTTCCCTGCTATTTGTGGTCGCATCTGTCATCATCCCTGCGAAGGCAGGTGTCGCCGTGGGGAGCTTGATGAGCCAGTAGCTATTAGGTCACTAAAGCGCTTCGTTGCCGACTGGTATTTCGACCATGTTAGCGAGTTGCCTGAGCCAGAGCCCTTCCCACAAACCCATAGCCAGAGGGTGGCCGTGGTAGGAGCCGGACCCTGCGGACTGTCTTGCGCCTACTTTTTAGCCCAAATGGGCTATCCGGTTACGGTATTCGAGGCCCTTCCTATAGGCGGGGGCATGCTTTCAGTAGCCATACCTGACTTTCGCTTGCCACGAGAGGTCATTGAAGAGGAGATAGACTATATTGCCAAGCGTGGGGTAGAGATAAAATACAATACACCAATCAATGTAAATTTTACCATAGAAGACCTTAAAAAAAGTGGCTTTGAGGCTGTCTTCATTGCTGCCGGGGCGCAAAGAAGCCAGCGCATAGGTATACCTGGTGAATTGGAAGACCTTGAAGGCTTCTATTACGGTTTGAGATTTCTAAGAGATGTGAAGGTTGGTAAGCAGGTTGGAATTGGACGCCGCGTAGCTGTCATTGGAGGTGGCAATGTAGCTCTGGATGCCTCTCGCACTGCTCTTCGGCTTGGTGCTGACGAGGTTGGCATCTTCTACCGGCGGTCACAGGAAGAGATGCCGGTTACCGAGGTGGAATATAAAGAGACCTTAGCCGAGGGCGTCCAAATTAATTTTCTGGTCAGCCCCACCCGAATAGTAAGTAACGACTGGAAGGTAGAGGGTCTACAATGTATTCGTATGAGGCTGGGTGCGCCCGATGCTAGCGGACGCCGTCGCCCTGTGCCTATCTCTGACTCTGAGTTCTTTGCTGAGGCAGATACTGTAATTGCTGCTGTAGGTCAGGCTCCAGACCTATCATTTTTACCACCGGATAGTGCCTTGGAACGCACCCGTTGGGAGAGACTGGCTGTTGATGATAATAGGTTAGCTACCAGTGTTCCCGGTGTCTTTGCCGGAGGGGACTTTGTCTTCGGACCGGGCATGGTCATAGAGGCTATTGCTGCTGGTAGAAGAAGTGCTATAGCTATAGATAAATACCTAAAGGGCGATACCTCACGAGTTGAGATATATGACCTGAAGCCCGCCGTTATTGAGGAGGTAACAGGTAGAGAAGAGGAGACCTGGGAGCCCCAATTCAGGCCGGAAATACCCTACCTTCCTGCTGAGGAAAGAAAGCGCAGTTTTAAGGAGACAGAATTGGGGTTCTCAGATGAGAAAGCCAGGCAAGAAGCCAAGCGATGCTTGAGGTGTGACCTAGAAAGATGAGCGGAGGTTGAGCATGAAATCCATTACTAAACAGAAACCTTTTGACGAAGTAAAGCAGCAGTTAGACAAACTTGAGCGGATATATATTGTCGGTTGTGGCACCTGTGCCACAATGACTAGAACGGGGGGAAGAGAAGAGGTCCTGGATATGAAGGAGCATCTGCAAGAGCTAGGCAAGCTAATAACTGGCTGGACGGTTATCCCTACCGCTTGTGATGAAATGACCGAGGTGGCTATTGGTGAGAATGATGGAGCTATTCATAACGCCAATTGCATCCTGGTTATGGCGTGTGCTTTAGGAGTGCATAGGGTGAGCTTATATATCAGCAAGCCGGTCATTCCAGCATTGGATACCTTGTTCATAGGCATAGAGGAGAGCCCGGGTAATTTTCACGAGGTTTGTGCCCAGTGTGGTCAGTGTGTCCTGGGGGAAACAGCTGGCATTTGCCCCCTCACCGCATGCCACAAAGGTTTGCTAAACGGTCCCTGTGGTGGCACCGATAATGGCAAGTGTGAAGTGGACAAGGAAAAGGATTGCGCCTGGACACTCATCTATCAGCGGTTGGAAGAACAAGGCAGGCTTGATTTAATGCGTAAGTATCATCCCCCCAAGAATTACCAGGTAACACCTAGACCAAAGATTACTAAATTAGTTATAGATAAGGAGTAAGGGCCATGGTGTCAAAGTTCAAGCAGGGGCTTGACTCCGACAAGTTTGTAGTAACCAGCGAGGTCGCTCCGCCGAAAGGAACAAACATTGAGAGTATGCTCCATCATGTTGACCTTCTCAAAGATAAGGTGGATGCGTTGAATGTTACCGACCACCAGAGTTCGGTGATGCGTTTTCCTTCCATTGGCGGATGCCTGACCATCCAAGAGAGAGGTGGCGAACCTATATTGCAGATGACCTGTCGTGACCGCAATCGGCTTGCCCTTCAAGCTGAGCTTCTCTTGGCATATACCAGAGGTATAACCAATGTCCTCTGTCTGACGGGCGATGCCGTGCCGGTTGGCGACCATAAAGAAGCTAAAGGTGTCTTTGACCTTGATTCGGTGCAACTGCTCAGTACAATTCGGCAAATGGAATCAGGCAAAGACCTGGGTGGAAATGACCTTGACGGGGCGGTCGAGTTTTGTACCGGGGCTATAGTCACTCCCGAAGCAAGACCAATTGAGCCTCAGCTAATCAAGTTTGAAAAGAAGGTTAAGGCCGGAGCCGAATTCTTCCAGACTCAGGCAATCTACGACCTGGACAACTTTGCCAAGTTCATGCAATATGCCCGTCAGTTTCCGGTTAAGATATTAGCCGGAATTGTCCTGCTGTCCTCAGCCAGGATGGCAAAATATATGACCGAGAATGTGCCTGGCATTTTTGTCCCGCAATACTTGATTGATGAACTAGCGAGTGCACCTAAGGGCGAAGCCTTGAGTAAAGGTATAGAAATCGCTGGTCGCATGATTGCCACTCTGAAAAAAGAAGCCGTTTGTGACGGGGTTCATATTATGGCTATAGGCAGGGAGGAAGTAGTCCCAGATATCCTGGCGGTAGCTGGACTTTAACACGAGCCTTCTTAGCCTCGGCTCAGTTCATTCAAAAAAACTGTCTCCACTATGTATTACTTCTAAATCTCAACCGCTTGCATTTTTCACTAAATTATTGTATAGTCCATCAAAAGAATAGGTAACCGGGGTGCCCAAGCGCAAGCGAGGGCCTAACTGGAGAGCAAGTCGGTGAAAATCCGACGCGGCCGCGCCGCTGTGATTGATGGATAAACCATCAAAAGCCAGAACGCCAGCCCCCCAATTATCCTACAGGTCTTCGCGGGGAGAGGTAGGAGTTTTTGTTAAGTTTTTATTTCCCCTCGGCTGTAGGAGGGGATTTTTTATTTGCAAAATCTTTCTAATTGGGGTGAAGGATGAAAAGTAAACTATGCGGAATATTGGTGTTTTGCCTTGTCTCAGTCGTAATATTAAGCCTTTTTGCGGCATGCACTGTACCAGCGGAACAGACAGCACCATCACTGATTGAAGTTACAGACCAATTGGGTAGAGCCGTTAGTCTGGACGGAATCCCACAGAGAATCATTTCTCTTGCCCCAAGCAATACCGAGATATTATTTGCTTTGGGTTTAGGAGACAGGGTAGTAGCGGTCACCGATTATTGCGATTACCCGCCGGAAGCCCTAACAAAGCCTAGGATAGGCGGCTTTAGCACACCGAACATGGAGGAGGTGGTTGCCCTCTCTCCAGACCTGGTATTAGCGGCTTCGCTCCACCAGGAGAGAATCATTCCAGCGCTTGAGGAAAGGGGGCTGACTCTTTTTGCTTTGGACCCAAAAACCGTTGACGAGGTGTTGGAATCTATTACCCTGATTGGAAAAGTGACAGGGAAAAAGGAGGCGGCCTCTCAGTTAGTAACTGGAATGCAGAACAGGATTAAGGCGGTAACTGACAAGACAGAAAATCTGCCGGAGACTGAAAAACCAAAGGTATTTTATTTGACCTGGCATGACCCTTTAATGACACCCGGTTCAGGAACCCGCCATCACGAGCTAATTCGAATGGCGGGTGGAACTAACGTTGCCCAAGACCTCACTGGTTACGCATCGATTACTTTAGAGGCAATCATTGAAGCCAATCCTGAGGTGATAATCGCTGGCATCGGCATGGGGTCAGGCGAGGACTTACCTTTTGAGTATGTGAAGACTGAACCGAGATTGAGGAATGTGGACGCTCGTATTAACAACAGGATGTATAGCATAGATGTTGACCTGTGTGGTCGCCCTGGACCCAGGATAACCGACGCGCTGGAGAAGTTCGCTGAATTCATACATCCGGAACTATTTAAGGGGAGCTAGATGAATATTTACCATATAACCTATGCGCCAACGGTTAAAACTGCCCACCTGCACTTCTGGGGCTGTAACCTGAGCTGCCGAGCCTGCCTGCTTCTAAAAGAGATATACGATTGCCACTTGGAAGAGACTAAGAACCGTATCTTCGGCAAAGAAAGGGAAATCGCTGAAACGCCAGAGAGGTTCTTGGGTCTCGAAGAAGTCATGGAAATTTTGAAGGGGCTGGAGGTAAAGACAGTTATCCTCATGGGGGCTGAGCCTGCCATTGACCCCACATTGCCTCAATTAGCTGAGGCCCTTCATAGGGAATTCAAAAGCTATAATACTCTCCTCACCAATGGCTTCAGACTCATCGACCTGGAGCACATAGATGAGGTGGTGTTCAGTATTAAGGCTGTTACCGATAGTTTGCACCGTGATTACACCGGGAAATCCAATAAGGAAGCCATAAACAACTTTGTCAGGCTCAATCAGTCGGGCATAAGTTTGAGGGCGGAGAGTATCTTTATTCCCGAATATATCGACCATTTAGAAATCGGAAACATTGCCAGATTTATTGCCGGGGTAAACACAGCTATACCTTACCGGATAGATGCCTATGTTCCGATTGGTGACAGCCCTTGGCGACGACCAACAACTGAGGAAATGGAGGCAGCGGTGGAGGTGGCAAAAGGGTACTTAACCCAGGTCTCCTGCCTGACCGGTAATGAAGAGTTAAAGCACAAGGTAGTAAGGATTTTTTGACCAAGTCCGCAGGGAAAGTTCAAATAGCGAAAATCTGGGAAAGGACGAAGATATGAAAATACAAAAATTCACCTTACTGGTATTGTGCGTGTTAACCTTAGTATCCACTTTAGTGTTTAGCGGTTGTGTTAAGGAAATAAAGTACGCTTATCCGATGACAATCGTAGACGGGCTAGGAAGGACTATTTCTATACCAGATAGACCAGAAAGGATAGTTTGTTTAACTCCTTCTAGTGCCGAGATAGTGTTTGCTGTGGGGGCGGGGAGCAAGGTCGTTGCTGTATCGGAATATACAAAGTACCCTGAAGAGGCACAAAAAATAACCAAAATTGGCAGTTATGCTAGTCTTGACGTAGAAAAGATTACTGCCTTGGAGCCAGACCTGCTTTTTGCCGACCCCTATCAAGAATTAGCTGTGGAGAGGCTGGAAAAACTCGGCTTAGCTGTCATTGTTTTAAACCATAAGAATATTGAACAGATATTAAGTAATATAGCCTTAGTAGGAAAGGTAATTGGCCAGGAAGAGGAAACTGCTTCTCTAGTTCAAAGTATAGAAGCCACAATCGAAACAATAGTGGCTAAGACAGCTAATTTGACGGAAGCCGAAAAGCCAAAGGTTCTTTATCTCTATGAGCCGGAATGGGTAGCTGGCTCTAGAACGCTTGCCAATAGTTATATTCAAAAGGCAGGAGGCATCAACATCGCTACCGACCTCGAAGGAAGCAAGCCAATTACCCTAGAAGTCATAATCGAAAGAAACCCAGACGTGATACTCGGTGTCGTTGGCTATGTGCCTACAGTTGACTGGGCACTGAGTGAGTTACGACTGCGACAAGTAAATGCACTCAAGAATAACCGGGTTTATCCCCTTGATGCCGATACCGTTGATTGTCCGGGACCGAGAGTGGGAGTCGCCTTAGAGCTAGTGGCTAAATGTTTGTATCCGGAGCTATTTGGAGTTGACAATGAGTAGAAGGAAGTCTGCCCTTAAAGAGAGGGAGCTGGTGGTGTGCCTCGGAGGAGGACAGTGGGGAGCCAAGGGGGCAATGATTGCTAAGAATAACGGGGCCAGTGCCATAATTATAGATAAAGACCCAGACTGCGAAGCTAGGGAGGTCGCAGACTTTGTGATAGCCGAGCAGAATCTCTGTAAACTCGATATCAAAGGGGTGGCATTCTATGCGGGTGACGCAGTAAAGGCATTACTGGAGATTTTGAAATTCAGGACGCCGGCTTGGATTATTCCCGCTGTCCGGGGAGGTTTCGGTGGGCAACTGACGGAGAGATGGTTGGCAAGAAAGCCCTTTGAAGTAATTAGAAGTGGTAAGCTGGTCAGTAGCGCCTTATGGGGGTTGCCCCCAAAGCTGGTCTTTGCTGCTGACCGAAGGTCGGGGACGATTGTATCAAGTTACATGCCGGAGGGGATTAAGTGCAAACCTGATTGCTCTGCTCCCAGAAAATGCCCTGTAACCGGACGGTGGAAAGTAAGCCCAATGTACGAGCTTCTTGAATTTTCCCTACGTGAAGTAGTGGAGCATTATAAAATCTTTGTGACGAAACAGCTTGGGGGCATCGGAGGCATAGCCGGCTCGGAGGTAAGAGATGCCCTGGAATATATAGATAAGCTCACTCCTCCATATTCCTTAGCTATTGGAACCTCGTGTCGATGTCACGGATTAGTGAACTTCTTTGAAGTAAAGGCTTCCAAATCCATAAAGGAAAGTTATGGGCTCGGTTAAACTATCTGCTACCAACCAGGTAACTCACCCGTATCCGCTTCGCTGGCGCAGCCGAACATATGCCATTTTGGGGCTATTGATTGCATTTGTAGCAGTAGTGGCGTTTGCCACCACTATTGGTAGCGTTCAAATCCCTTTCTTCACTACATGGCGCGTTCTGCTTTCGCAATTACCCTTGGTTGACATAACTCCTAACTGGCCGAGCACGATAGAGACCATAATTCTGGAAATACGCTTGCCCAGGGTCATTCTGGCGGGTCTTGTCGGGGCTGCACTAGCCATAGCCGGAGCCACTTATCAGGGGCTCTTCCGCAACCCATTGGCTGACCCTTACCTTATCGGCGTTGCTCAAGGTGCGTCGCTAGGAGCAGTCATTGGCTTCTTGCTCCCGTTTGACTGGCACGGGATAGGGTTCGGGATTATCCCTATCCTTGCTTTCGCTGGGGCGGTACTTAGCGTTGCTATCGTCTATAGTCTGGCACGGGTAGGCAAGACCCTGCCCGTGACTACACTCATCCTAGCCGGTGTGGCTTTGGGAGCCCTCTGGGGGTCAATAGTTTCTTATCTAATTATCACCAGTGGAGAGAAGATACACGGAATTATATTTTGGCTTATGGGTAGTTTCTCTTTAAGCGAGTGGTCGGAGGTAAGGGTTGTCCTTCCCTATGTGGTGGTGGGGGTAGCCATCATTTTGCTCTACGCTCGCTCGCTTAATATAATGCAGCTTGATGAGGAACAGGCTCAACAGCTGGGCATAAATGTAGAAAAGGTCAAGCTCATTCTTCTTGCCGCCGCAACCATGATTACTGCTGCCGCTGTCTCCTTCGTAGGCACCATCGGGTTTGTCGGCATCATTATTCCTCATGCTGTGCGTTTGATTTGGGGACCGGACCATCGCTTCTTATTGCCCCTGTCCGTTCTCACCGGTGGTGTTTTCCTAATCCTCGCCGACCTCGTAGCACGCACTGCTCTAGCACCTATGGAGATACCGGTAGGAGTAATCACTGCCATCTGTGGAGTGCCCTTCTTCCTTTACTTATTGCGGCGCAAGAGAAGAGCAGTTTTCTTCTGAGGATAACCAAAATGATTAAACTGGAGGTACAAAGACTCGGTCTGGCATACGGTCGTGACGTGGTGGTGAGAGACCTGACCTTCCGGGTGATGCCAGGCGAGATGGTGGGGCTTATCGGACCAAACGGCTCCGGTAAGTCAACCATTATCAAGGCTCTGAGCCGTGTTATCGACCCATACTCGGGGAAGATACTCCTGAATGGGAAGGACATAGCTAAAATTCGGAGGGAAGATTTAGCCCGCTTACTTGGCGTAGTGCCTCAGATGCCGCTCCTTCCCAGCACCTTTACCGCCTTTGAGATAGTGCTCATGGGTAGGAATCCCCACCTTCGCCTTCTTCAGTATGAAGGGGCGAGAGATGTGGCTATCACTTGGCGAGCTATGGAGAGGACAGCAACCCACTCTCTAGCCGAACGAAGAGTAGGTGAGCTTTCAGGTGGTGAGATACAGCGCATAGTCATTGCCCGTGTGCTGGCTCAAGAGCCAGAGTCAATCCTTTTAGATGAGCCAACAGCCAATCTGGACATCAGCCATCAAGTTGAGATTCTTGACCTGATTAAGAACCTTTGCCTGGAAAATAATTTGACGGTTGTGGTTGCCCTTCACGACCTAAACCTTGCCTCACAATACTGTGACCGATTAATCCTGATAAATAGCGGACGGGTTCATGCCCAGGGGACACCAATCGAGGTTATCAACCCTCAGAATATCAAGGAGGTCTACGGAACTGAGGGCTGTGTCTATTCCCACCCAGTCAATGGACTTCCTACTGTCCTACTCAAGGCTGGCAGTAGTAAGCATACCAAGCCTGGAGAGAGTCAACGCTCTTGAGGTTTGGCCTGTCTACTTTTGACGGTTTGTGCAGTCTAGCACCACATGCCAGAATGTGTAGCACTTCTCTATTGATATTTGCCTAGTAAGGGTCCTACTTAGCTTCTATTCAGCCCTAAGTGCTTCAATAGGATTAAGGCGGGAGGCGTTCCAGGCAGGATAAAAGCCAAAGAATAGACCGATACCGACGGATACCGAAACGGCGAGGATAACTATATCGGCGGTAACCACAGTCGTCATTAGACCCATGCTGGAGACGAGATAAGAAACTGCCCAGCCCACGATAACCCCGATGATACCGCCAGCAAAAGTCAGGAATATCGCCTCGATGAGGAATTGACCCCATATATCCCTTTCCCTGGCTCCCAGCGCCTTACGGATGCCTATCTCTCTGGTTCTCTCCAGCACCGACACCAGCATAATATTCATCACGCCGATGCCCCCTACCAGAAGTGAAATGGCAGCGATGGCACCTAAAAGAAGAGTCATCGTACCTATGACTTCAGACACGGTTTCCGCTATCTCTTCCATGGACATAATATTAAAGTCATCATCTACATTGGGGCCAAGTCGGTGGCGTGTACGAAGCAGGCTGGTTATTTCCTCTACAACGTAATCTGCCTGCTCCTCATCGCTTACTGTCAGGGATATTGATGATACGATGCGCTCACCCTGGGCAGTTCGTGGTTGGGCAACCGCTTGCTGCAGTGCAGTCAACGGAATAAAGATGGCATCATCAGGCGAGCCCATCATCGCCTCCTTGCTCTCCAATACGCCAATAACGCGCACAATAATCCCGCCCATCCGCATCTGTTGTCCTATTGGGTCAGTGCCTTCAAACAAGGTCTCTTTTACGTTTGAGCCGAGCACAACAACCTTCATGCTACGCTGATAATCATATTCGGAGAGGAAAGAACCACTGGCAATCTCCAGATTATTTACCGGCATGTACTCCGGGGTGACCCCGGTGACTGAGGCATTCATATTTTCACCGCCGACAACCAGCTGGAGGTTGCTGGAGTAAGAAGGAGCTACTGAAGATATGTAGGGAACCTGCTCGGCTATTGCCTCCGCATCTTCCATTGTCAGTGTTTGTACACTGCCGGCAGCACCCCTGACTCCACCAAAACCCACACTTCCTCCAGATCTGATCGTAACAAGGTCTGATCCCATGCTTTCGATATTAGAGAGTATTTCTGCTTGAGCACCTCTGCCGACAGACATCAGGGTTATTACAGCAGCTACGCCAATCACAATTCCCAAGATGGTTAAAAAGCTACGGAGCTTGTGAGTGGCTACACCAGCCCAGGCATTGGCTAAAGGTTCAAACCATTTCTTCATACCTTTTCCTTCGCTACTACCTCTCCATCCTTAAGGTGTACGATTCGCTGGCAGTGGTGAGCAATGTTGGCGTCGTGGGTTACCATGAGCAGGGTAATGCCCTGCTCGGCATGTAAGGAGGTGAGTATGGAGATTATCTCCTCGCCGGAGCGGCTGTCGAGGTTTCCGGTAGGCTCATCCGCCAGAATCAGGGGCGGGTTTTTCACCAGAGCCCGGGCAATGGCGACTCTCTGCTGCTCTCCTCCTGAAAGCTCGGTAGGACGGTGATTGGCTCGGTCGGAGAGCCCAACTCCGACCAGTGCCTCCATAGCCCGGTGAGAATCAGTTCTGCCGGAATACCTCAAGCCAAGTTCCACATTAGCCAGTGCTGAAAGCCGGGGCAGCAGATTGAAGGTCTGGAAGACAAAGCCAACCTTCTGCCCCCTGATCTGAGCCAGTTCACCGCTGCTGAGATGGCTAACTTCTCTCCCCTCTAAATAGTAGCTACCCGATGTCGGCTTATCCAGGCAGCCAATAAGGTTAAGCAATGTCGACTTACCCGAGCCCGAGGGACCCATAATCGCTACTAGCTCGCCCTTCTCTATAGTCAGGCTTATCCCTCTCAGCACCTCCAGCTCTCTCTTGCCCATGGGATAGACTTTGGTTATATCCTGTAACTGAATCATCTTGGCGGCCTTCCCATTCCCGGTATCATTATGCCACCCGGTGGGCCTTGCTGAGTCGTAGGTGAGGTGGTAGTCCCCTGCGGAACAATTACCTGCTCACCTTCACTGAGCCCGCTGGTTACCTCGGTGTACTGCCAGTCGCTAATGCCGGTCTGTATTGCGTGCTCTTCAATGGTTTGCTCTTCAGTGGTGTCGTCCAGCAACACCACCTGGACATAGGCTTGCCCTCCTCGGCTGGTAATCGCCCCGTTGGGCACCAGCAGTACATCTGTTCTCTCATCTATCAGTATGCTTACGGTGACGGTCAGGCCTTCCCGGAGTTGAAAGTCCTCAGGTATTGCCGTGGGCATCTGTCCTTGCTGTGCCCCCTGTGCCGATTGCATCTGCTTTATCATTTCTTCAGCCTGTTCCTGAGTGATTCGTCCTTCTTCAATTGCTTGTTGAAGACGCTCGGGAAGTTCCCCGGGAGTGATATCCTGCATTGCCTGCTGCCGTTCCTGCATTGCCTGCTGCCTTTGCTGCGCTAGCTCTTCCATCGATTGTATTTCCACTTTCACCGTGTAGTTCACCACGCCAGACTGAATGGTGGCTGTCGGTGAGATGTGAGTGACCTTAGCCGGAAGGCTTATTCCCCCCATGGCATCCACCTGCACCCAGGCTTCTCCCTCCAGTCTTACCTGGAAGATGTCCATCTCACTGACCAAGAGTTCAGCTTCAAACTTGGCGGGGTCAGCGAGAGTTACCGCTACGGTGCCCTTCATCACCTCGTCGCCACCCTCAACGTTTACCTTGGTAATAAAACCATCAAAGGGGGCGATAACCTCCGGGCTGATATTCATAGCTTCGTCCAGCGCTTCCTGGGCATCCTCTACATCGTGCTGGGCATCTTCTACTGCTAACTGGGCATCTTCTATTGCTAACTGGGCATCCTCTACATCGTACTGGGCATCCTCTACATCGTGCTGGGCATCTTCTATTCCTTGCTGCGCCTCCTCCAGCCGAGCTTCAGCCAGTTCAATTTGCATACCCTCTATTTCTGCCTTCTGCGCAGCTTCCCAGTCCCACACGTTAGGTGTCAGATTGTACACATTAAGGTGGGCTTGCTTAAGATTTATTTCTGCCTGAATTACGTCTTTTTCCTTCGCCGTTACGTTACGCTTTTTTATTTCTAGCTGGTACTCGACTGCTGCCAACTGGCGCTCAGCCGCTGTAACCTGGCGCTCAGCTGCTGTCAATTGGCGCTTAGCTATGGTTAGTTGATCCTCCAGTGCCCCTATTTGCTCTTCCCATTCTGAGGTGTCCAGCTTGGCTAGCACCTGCCCTTCTTCAACAGTATCTCCCGCCTCTACCGAAACCTCCTCTACCGTTCCTGCTATCTCAAAAGCCAGGTCATCGATGAGAGATAATGCCAGATTACCAACGGCAGTGATATCTACGGTCAGATTTCCCCGCTGGACCGTTACCACCTGGCTTTCTAACAGCTCTGCTTCGTCTGATCCAGAATCACAGCCTAATAAGGGAACCATGAGCCCACCAACAACGAGGGCTGTCAACACTATCTTTGCGATTCTCTTCATATTCCATACCCCCCCATCTCTTCTATTGTTGCTACGATTAGTATGACAAGGAATTGTTAACTGATTATTAAGATTTCTATGAATTGGTGAGAAGTTAGGTAAATTACTCTGGCACGGGAAGGATAAAGACAAAGCAGCTGCCCTGTCCTACTTCGCTGTGGGCTTCAACCCTGCCACCATGGGCTTCCACCAGGCGTTTGGTAATGGTAAGCCCCAGACCGGTGCCACCAGTGGCTCTGGTTCGGGACTTGTCCACCCGGTAGAAGCGCTCAAAGATGTTGGGCAAGTCCTCAGCAGGAATACCTTCACCGGTATCGGTCACGCTTACTTCTACATATTTGTCCTTCTGTTTGGCAGTAACAGTGATAGCATCTTCTCTGACAGTATGAGCCACTGCATTCTCTAGGAGGTTGCGCAAGACCTGGCTAATCCGGTGCGAGTCAATGTTCACCGGTGGAAGATTATCGGGCAGGTCAACTGATACCAGTAGTCCCTTTGCTATTGCTTGGGCCTGCACCTCAGCCACTGTCTGTTTGATTAACTCAGCGATGTTTTCCACCTGGCAAATAAGCTTCAGCTCACCGGCTTCGGCAAGGCTTAGCTCATGAAGGTCCTCAACCAGCCGTGACAGTAGAGTCGCCTCTTCATTAAGGGAGCGAATAGTATCCGCATCTGGTTTTATCACACCGTCACGGATTGCCTCCAAGTAGCCTCTGATGTTAGACAGGGGAGTTCTCAGCTCGTGGGCGATATCAGCTACCATGTTCTGCCGCAACTGCTCGGCGCGTTCCAGGTCACTAGCCATAGAGTTAAAGGTATTGGCTAGCTCTCCAAGTTCACTTCTATCCTTAACTTGTACCCTTTGAGAGAAATCACCACGCCCCAGGCGCTTGGCAGCAGAGGTAAGGGCTTTAACTGGGGCTAAGGTTCGCCGCGACAGGAAAAAGGTCATTATCAGAGCAATGGCAACCGCGATCAAGCC
>CAZFRL010000010.1:0-39565 GCA_964521325.1 uncultured Dehalococcoidales bacterium
CGACAGCTCACCGGGGCTTTTCGTAGCCTTGCCACGCCCTTCTTCGGCCCTTGATGCCAAGGCATCCACCATGCGCCCTTACCTGCTTGACCCGCTTCAGATTTGATATTAGCCCTCATATTCAATTGTTAAGGTACTACATATATAACAAAGCGGCTTGGCGATAAATCGCCAAGCCGCTTGCTTGGCTATTAGTCACCCCTATTTTTTCTTATGTATCTACCCTTTCCATGCTCGCTGATAGTATAGCATACCTTTACTACCCTGTCAATAGGGCATGTCACACTCTTCTCTCTAAAGATGACAATTAGAGCTCATACTCTTTTAAGTCAGAGGGAATAATTAACTTTGGTTCGGTTAAGGCTTGAACATCCTCAGCTTCCCATCCCGGGGCAGTCTCTTTCAGGACAAGCCCATCCTTAGTTACCTGAATGACAGCAATATCAGTGACAATCAAGTCCACACACTCAGGGGCAGTCAACGGGATAGAGCACTTCTTCACAATCTTGGGCTTGCCACCTTTAGTGGTGTGTTCGGTAGCAGCAATGACCCTTTTGGCATTGAAAGCAAGGTCCATCCCACCGCCAATATTACCTACCCCCCGCCCCGGGAACATCCAATTAGCCAGGTCACCTTTCTCGGAAACCTGCAGGACACCCAGCGCCGTCATATCTACGTGACCACCTCTAATCATCAGAAACGAGTCAGCATGGTGGAAAAAGCTCATGCCGGGGAGTGGAGTCACATACTGCCCACTGGCGTTAACTAAATCGATGTCTGCCCTTTGCTCAAGTTCTTCGGCGGTAACAACCGGACCGAAACCCAGAGCACCATTCTCAGTATGGTAAATGACCTGCATTCCTTCGGGAACGTAACTGGAAACTAGGGTAGGAATACCTATACCAAGGTTAACCACTGCTCCATCAAACAATTCTTTGGCTATTCTCATAGCTATAACATCTCGGCTCAGACGCTCTTTCACTTTTATCCCCTTTCCAACTGCTTATTAGTCTTTGGTCAAGCTTTCTTAACCCAAAAGTTTCGCTCAAGGTGACGGTAAAAGCCGGGGTCTTCTTTAACCTCTATAATGCGGTTTACGAATATACCAGGGGTAACAACTGCCTCTGGGTCAATTTCTCCAACCTCTACTATCTCATCAACCTCGGCAATCGTTATTCTGGCATTCACTGCCATTATTGGATTAAATTGTCTCTGTGTTCCTCGATAGATTAGATTGCCCATCTTGTCGGCTTTATAAGCCCTGACCAAGGCATAATCAGCCTTCAAGGCACGCTCTAAAATGCACGGCTTGCCATCAAACGTTCTTACCTCCTTCCCCTCAGCGACAACTGTGTCATAGCCAGTAGGGGTAAAGAAGGCAGGGATACCGGCAGCCCCACATCTAATCCTCTCCGCCAGGGTTCCCTGAGGGACTATCTCCAACTCTACCTCTCCTGCCAGAATCTGTTTCTCAGCTGGACTGGGATTTGAAGGCGAGGTAGAAAAGGGAAAAGTAGCAATTACTTTTTTAACCTGCTTATTCTCAAACAGGATACGGTGGTCATCATACTGTAAGGTCAGACCTGTGCCACCAGCGGTATTAGCTACAATAGTCAGGTCTTTCACTCCATGCTCACAAAGAGCCTTGGTCAGATAGTACGGAGTTCCCCCTGGACCAGCAAAGTTACCAATCATAACCATAGCACCATCGGGGATGTCTGCCACCGCTTCCTCAAAGGTCTCGACTACTTTGTTTATTGCCAAGATATCACCTCCCAGATTTAGTTATTATAAATGTGCAACTACTTCTAAAGCTGCTCATGGACAATAAAATATACTAACACGACACCACTTTGAAGTCAAAAAGCCACCAAATCGGAAAGATAAGAGGTCGCTAGGGAGCAAGAGCTAGGGTGAAAACCTTACCCAAATTCCCCAAATAATTTAGCTCGGTAGAGCCTTCGTTTAGCCTCGGATACTCCCTTTATTTTCAGATTTAAGAAATCCAGTTCATATTCCTCAATCAGTCCTTCACCAGCGAAGCTGAAGTATCTATCATTGCCTATAATAATGTGGTCCAAGACCTTAATCCGCATAATACTCGCCGCATAGACTAAGTCTTTAGTTAGCTCTTTATCACTCTTGCTGGGCTCGGGGTTACCTGAGGGATGGTTATGGACAAAAATCAGAGCGACGGCATTATATTTAATGGCGCTTTCTATAACCTCACGGGGGGAGACAGAGCCGCTACTCATTGTTCCTTGAAAGAGGTTAGCGGTATCAATAATCTGATTCTGGCTATTTAAATAAATAACCTTGAATACCTCCTTCTTCAGGTCCCGCATTGAGTGGTAGAGATAATCAAAAATCTCCTCAGCGGATTTATAGACGGGCTTATCCAGAATCTTCTCCTTGAGAAACTCCCTGGCTACTTCCTGCACCAGCTTAACGCCAAAGGCACTATGGTGACCAATGCCATCTATTTGCTGTAACTCTTCAGGAGAGGCTTCCAGGACTCCTCGCAGGCTCTTAAATTTTTTAATGGCTTCTTTTGCCTGCGGTTTACAGTCCTTACGCGGTGTACCTAAGCTCAAAAGCAATTCAATGATTTCATAGTCGTGGAAGCCAGCAAGACCAGACTTAATGAACTTCTCTCGCAGCCTTTTTCTGTGTCCTAGTACTGTATCATCTGAAGGCATCTGTGTTTCCCGCCTGCGGTAAAGATAACACCTTTTTCCAATATTGTAGCACTAAATGATACCAAATGGCGAGAGTATTGAGGGGATTGAAAGTAAAGGAGAGATGAAAACTCTTACTAAGTCTTCCAAATGGTTAACTTACGTAGTGGTAGTGCCCAGCTCCAAACAGTGCTTTTATCCGCATGTTTAAGAAATCATCTTCGTATTTCTTAATTAGTCCGACATCAGCGAAGCTAAAGTATGTGTTCTCACCTATTATGATATGGTCTAAAACTTTAATCTCCGTCACACTCCCGATAAAAACGAGGTCCCTGGTTAGCTGTTTGTCACTCTTGCTGGGGGTCGGGTTACCAGAAGTGTGGTTATGGGCAAAAATCAGGCGGGTAGCATTATTCTTAATGGCATTCTCTACAATCTCACGGGGGTAGATTGGGATACCCTCTACCGTCCCTTCAAAGAGGGTGACAGCATCAATAATCTGATTTTGGTTATTTAAATAAATAACCTTAAATACCTCCTTCTTCAGGTCTCGCATTGAATAGTAGAGATAATCAAAAATCTCCTTGGAGGATTTATGGAGGGGCTTATTTATAATCTTCTCTTTGAGAATTTCTTCGGGCAATCCGCGTAGGAGCCTAATATAAAAGATACCACGCCAGCAAACCCCAGTTTGCCGTAGCTCTTCATTAGAAGCTGCCAGAAGTATCCTGAGGCTTTTGAAGTGCTTAATGCACCCTCTTATCCGCTTATCACAGTCTGGGCGGTATCGGCAAAGACCCAAGACTAACTGAATGCCTTCCCCTTCTTGTAAGCCCTCAAAACCTAACTTAAGAAACTTCTCCTGTAACAGAGTTAGAAGTCCCGGCTCAGGTCGGTCAGCTAATCCATTTTGTGAAGACATTTCGTCTTTTGTCCTGTTTCTGGCTTTATCCCTATTTTATTATGTGCCATTCAGCACCAAATGTCAAGGAACTATATTCTATTATAAGCGAGAAAAATGCCAATTGTCAATATACGGGTAAATTTAACGACATTGCGTCAAGGATTATTCTTCCGTTGCCTCGGTTGCGGGGTAACCGCTAACTGGCAGGTGAACATTGATTGACAGCCATCAAGTGCTGCCGCCCGTCTCTAGCCTTAATCCGTCCTCCCCCACCAGTTCAACCAGCCGCTGATGTAATTCGGGGCAGTAGTTAGTAGATATACTGGATAGTTTAAGGCTAATAACCTTTTCTCCATTGGTAACACACAGGCTAACTTTATCCTGTCCGGAGAACTCCTTAAGAGTGTCAATCAATCTATGTAAATAGGCTATATCGCTATCCACATTGGTCGTCTGACTAATACTGATTACCAGCCGGCGACTTTCGGCTGGTTCGGCTGGTTCAGTGTAGTCTGGGGTTTCCTCAGCTACCATCGGTGCTTCACTGGGCCGGGGAGCAACTGCTTCTTCACCCTCGGCTGGTGCCGGTTGGTAACGGCGCACATAGTCACAGTTTAGCTGCACCCGGTCATCCCTCAGCCTCACCTTACCTTCAACTAGTAAAATATTTCCCTCATGCCACAGGTCTCTAGCACTAGCGTAGACCTTAGGCCAGACCATAACCTCAATCCTGCCATCAAGGTCTTCCAGCACAGCGCTGACGAAGGGGCGTCGGTCTCTAGTGAACAGCTGGTGAACCGAGGCTACTATTCCCGCTACCATAACGGTTTGCCCGGCCAGCTCAGCATCAATTTGACCACACAGGGTGGCCTCAGAACCTATCTCTCTGGCAAATGAGGTAAAGGGATGCTCAGAGAGGTACACCCCCATCAATTCTCTTTCCCAGGTCAGTTTCTCCTTAGTAGGAATATCTGTTGCTGCCAGGTCAAGGCTAGGCAAAGGAACCAGTGTTGATTCACCCCACAAATCAAACATGGTAGCTTGCCCTGTATCCCGAAGACGCTGCTCTCGTTGAGCCAGAGACAGGATACGGTCAATGCTAGCGAGTAGGCTTCCGCGACTGCCCAGGCAATCTAGAGCACCGGCCTTAATCAGACTTTCCACTACCCGCTTATTCACACCACGCAGGTCGGCACGACGGCACAAGTCTTCGATAGATTTGAAGTCACCCCCCTTGTTGCGCTCAGCAATGATAGGTTCAATAGCCCCCAACCCCACATTCTTAATAGCAGTCAGCCCGAATCGGATAGCTGGGGCATTATCACCACCCTTCTCTATAGAGAAGCCAGCCTGGCTTTGGTTTATGTCAGGGGGTAGCACTGCAATCTCCAGGCGACGGCACTCAGCAACGGCACTAGCTACCTTCTCTAATTGACCGCTATTGGTAATCAGGAAAGCCGTAATATAGTCTGTCGGGTAGTTTGCCTTGAGGTAGGCGGTTTGATAAGCAATAAGGGCATAGCTTACACTGTGTGCCTTGTTGAAGGCGTAGCCGGCAAAGGGTTCAATAAGGTCAAACACTTCACTAGCTACCTCAGCAGAAAAGCCTTTCTTCTTGGCTCCAGCTACAAAGTTACGCCTTTCCTTCTTCATTACCTCGGGAATCTTCTTACCCATTGCCTTGCGGAAGATGTCAGCCTGCCCTAGGCTGTAGCCAGCAAGAGCCTGGACAATAAATAATACTTGGTCTTGATATACAATCACCCCATAGGTCTCCTCAAGGATGCTGGCTAGGACAGGATGGGGATAGCGAATAGGCTCAATGCCGTGCTTGGCTTTGATGAAGGTCGGGATGTGCTCCATGGGCCCCGGGCGATAGAGGGCAACCATAGCCGCAATATCACTGAATGAAGTTGGTTTAAGCTCCTTGATGTTGCGGCGCATGCCAGCCCCCTCCAACTGGAACACGCCTGCAGTTTCCCCCGATGCCAGCAGGGCGAAGGTTTTGGCATCATCCATCGGGATATTATGCAGGTCAACATCAACACCGTGGTTTTGATAAATAATCTCCTTGGCCTTACCCAGAATAGTCAGGTTAGCCAATCCGAGTAAATCCATTTTGAGTAAGCCAATCTGAGCAATATCTTCCATAGTGAAGTGGGTCATAACCGATTCTTGAGCGTTACCTTTGCTTACTCGTTGTAGCGGGACATATCCAGTGAGGGGCTCTTTAGATATGACTACACCGGCAGCATGGGTGCTGGCATGACGAGCTATACCTTCTACCCTTCGGGCTGAGTCAATCAGGTTGTGAATTACAGCATCCGCGTCATAGATATCGTGCAGTTCACTATTCTCATCCAGTGCTCTTTGCAAAGTTATATTTGGTCCAAAGGGAACCAGCCTAGCTACGCGGTCAACATCACTATAAGGCATACCCAGAGCTCGCCCTACATCCCTGAGAGCTGCCCTGGCGCCCAGCGTGCCGAAGGTAATAATCTGGGCAACATGGTCCTGTCCGTATTTCTGCGATACATATGAGATAACCTCGTCACGGCGGTCGTCCTCAAAATCTAAATCTATGTCCGGCATCTCCTGACGCTCCAGGTTGAGAAAGCGCTCGAAGACCAGCTTATGAGCAATAGGGTCAACAGTAGTGATACCCAGGCAGTAAAGGACAATGCTGGCGGCAGCACTGCCCCTGACTCCGAACAAGATGCTGTGCTTCTTGGCGAAGGAGATGATGTCCCAGACGACAAGGAAGTAGTTGGCAAATTGGGTCTGCTTGATTACCTCCAGTTCGTAGTCGAGCCGCTGTTCTATTTCTGGGGTAGGCTGAGGATAGTATTGACGCAGACCCTCATGACAAAGGTCAGCCAGAAACTGGTCAGCCGTCTTTCCCTCAGGTAGCTCTATCTCAGGCAGGTGGAGCCGGTCAAACTCAAGCTCGAGGTCGCACATTTCAGCAACGTGCTCGGTGTTCTCCACAGCCTGAGGTATATCGCTATAAAGCTCTGTCATTTCCTGCGGGCTCTTAAGATAAAAGAAGTCCCCAGCCATTTTTATTCTTTTGTCATCATAGATAGAAGAGTTGGTTCCGATACACAGCAACAGGTCATGGGCTGAAGCGTCTCCTTGGTTGACATAGTGGACATCGTTGGTAGCTACCAGTGGTATATCCAGCTCATCACTCATAGTGATGAGAACCTGATTTATTTGCTCCAACTCGGGAATGGGTTGTCTCTGGATTTCCAGGTAGAAATCGCCAAACGTTTGCTTATACCATAAGGCAGCCTGTTTCGCCTCCTCAAGGCGTCCTTCCATGATGCGTCGGGGAACCTCACCACCGATACAAGCGGAGAGAGCAACAAGACCCTGGTGATATTGCTCCAAGAGCTCTTTATCCACCCTGGGCTTGTAGTGAAAACCCTCGAGATGTGCCTTGGTGACGAGCTGGATTAAATTTCGGTATCCAGTCAGATTTTTGGCTAGTACAACAAGGTGGTAGGGTTTTTTATTACTGGTATCATGGTTGAAGCGGCTGTCCTGAGCGACATAAACCTCACAGCCAATAATGGGCTTTATGCCCGCCTCCCTGGCTGTCAGGTAAAACTGGATAGCGCCATACATAACACCATGGTCGGTTATAGCCAGACTATCCATCCCCAACTCTTTGGCTCGTGATACCAGTCGGGGGATGCGGCACATGCCGTCAAGCAAGCTATACTCAGTATGAACATGGAGGTGAGTAAACATGGCACCTTCCCAGCATTTGACCAATTATAGCACGAGGTTAGCTTTTTGGGGTATCCTTTTTAGTCCTGACAGTGTAAAATCTGGATACCAACGGAGTGAGGCTAAAATTTGAAAATTCTTGGTATTGCCGCTAAATGGCTATTTATTCTCTGTCTGCCTGTCCTGCTGCTATCAACCAGCGTCGGCTGGGTAGCCAATAGCCTCTGGCTGTATAAATACGGCTTCGAAAAATACAATGTCAGCCAGACTACCGGCCTAGCCCAGCCAGAGCTGGAGGAGGCAGCCAGAGGGCTAATCAGATACTTTAATTCGGGTGAGGAGTATATTACGGTTACGGTGGTGAAAGACGGTGAGCCGTTTGAATTATTTAACGAGAAAGAGGTTATTCATCTCAAGGATGTGAAGGGGCTAATCTGGCTGGACTACCGCCTCTGGCTGGGAACACTGATATATGCTCTGGCTTATGCCGGGGCTAGCCTCTTCTGGCGGAAAAGTTGGCGGCGGCTGGCGTGGGCGGTAATTGGCGGGAGTGGTCTAACCCTGGTCCTGATGCTGGCTCTGGGGCTGGGCACACTGCTAAACTTTAACCAGCTCTTTCTACAATTCCACCTCGTCAGTTTCACCAACGAACTATGGCTGCTTGACCCAACCAAGGACTACCTGATAATGCTCTTCCCCCAGGGCTTTTTCTACGATGCAGCTATATTCTGCGCTGGAATCACTGCCGGGCTGGCGGTAATTCTGGGCGGGGTGAGTGGGTGGTATCTTTTATCTACGAGAATAAGACAAAGGGCAGGAGTTAATAATGCCGATACTGGCTAGATGCCCACTGTGCAAGGGAACAGGGAAAATACCCAAGAAACTGCACTTTCAGGCTAATCCCAAAGCGCCGGCAACACGCGCTGACAAATTAGGTGAGGAAACCTGCCCCAGATGTAATGGAAAGGGCAGAATTGGCATAGAGGAGTAGGTACTATTTTAGGTTTAGTTTAGATGGAGTGGGTGGGGGGGTATATGAAGAGAGCTAGTCAGCTAATGGTGTAATATCTCATCTATAACACTAGGCTTCCAAACCATACCGACATCGGATTGTTCTCTAATACGTCCCGAGTACACACCAAGAAATCTAATAGCATGCTTACCTAACTTCCATACATTACCTGATGACCTATACCCGCCCATTCTTCTAGCAAACACTGGTGAGCCTGACATTCCGCGTCTAGTTGTTGCATCAACTAAGAAGACAGGTTTATCATCATAATTTAAGTCAATATCAGATGCAATATGCCCAGTTTTCCAAATTGGGAATTTTCCAGCTGCAGCAATTCCAAAAGGGAAACCCACTATTGAAACTGGCTCTGAAGGAGCTAACACTAGGTCAGTCTGAGCTAGTGAAGTATCTAAGGGATAGACTTTAATATCATCATTAGGTTTAATTGCTAAAACAATGACATCTACTTGCCTGCTGAGAGGATGCTCTTTCCACAGTTTATTTCCATTAGTCGGGTCAATAAGCTGTTCATATATTCGGTGCCAAGAACCTAGCCTTTTCGCATCGTGATGCCAAATCCCAATGGTATCTGGGTCAGCTATACCAGTAGTTGCCATTGGTTTTCCCGTATTTGGGTCACGACCAGTTACTACATGCCAATTTGTAATTACATAATTAGTTCTGTCATAAACAACTATAAAACCTGTTCCCGTTCCAATTAGAGTACCTTGGAAAAAGCATTCTAGATGAAGAGGAACACATGACAAGGGATCGATAATAATTTGTTTTGCCATAAGTCACCTCAAAGCCCTATCCAATCTACCCATCGCCTCTTTCTTTTCTCTAATGCCCAGTTTAGTCTTGTTTATGGCTCTGCGCAAGAGCTCGATTGACTGGTCGTAGGTCTTACGGTCAACCGGGTAGGGGATGCCGTCCTTGCCACCGTGGGCAAAGCTATAGCGGGCGGGGTCCCGGTAGCTGGGGGCAACCCCATAGACCAGCTCGGAAATCAGGCTCAGGGCACGGATAGTCTTGGGACCGACTCCTCTTAGCCCCAGTAGCTGCTCGAAGTCGTTTGGCTGACGCTCATAGGTGCTGACCAGAATCCGACTCAGGCTATCGGGATGAAGGTCTTGGGTGCTTAGATGGTGACGGGGAGGCAGGTCAAGGGTCTTCAGCCTTTTAAGGTCAGTCAAGATATTCTGCGGCTTTTGGTTAACGACTATATCACTGATAGTGGTTCGGGCAGGTTCACTTTCACCGGCAGTTAGGTTTAGTGCCCGTCCTCTCGCCTCGGACAGAATGGCGGAGTGGGGCTCATTGACAAAGTTAGCCACCGTCTCACCCAGCCAGTGATAGCGGCGGGCATAGCGGGTAGCCTCGTTCATACCCTGCTGAACGACTGCCCATGAGCCACGATTGGTAAACAGAAAGGTATGATGATAGAGCTGATAGCCATCCTGAATAGCCGAGCTATCTACCTTGGCTGACATACGGCTGGCATATACCAAAGGAGCCGGGTTTAATGATATTAAGTTTCCCCAGCTTTCTATCTCTGAAGGAGTCCGCCGTGATGTCTTGCCCTTGCCACCAGCGACAAATAAGCCGAGGTCTTTCTCCAGTCCTTTTACCGCTTCCTTGAGAGCACCACACAGGGTAGTGGTAACACCACTTGAGTGCCAGTCATAGCCCAGGATGCAGCCAAAAGCCTGAAACCAGAAGGGGTGTGACAGCCGCTTCAGCATCTCTTCGGCGCCAAAGTCGGTGATGATGGCAACGGTAATCTCCCGAGCCAGCTTGACCATTCGGTCAAAAAGCCAGGGTGGCACCTTACTATAATGGAGAGGTAGATTCGCAATACCAGTTCGTGTAGGAATAGTGGTGGCTGACATGCCACACCTCAATCAAAGACCGCAGCTATCGCAGCTACTGGCACCACAACTGAAACACGAATCGCCACCAGCTAGAGGGGTGGCCAGCCCATCATCGCTCTTGGAGAAGGAGGCGAAGGTAGAAAATATCCGGTTAGCACCATTATGGCAGCGAGGGCAAGAAACCTCTTCGTCAGCCCGACTTAATGAGCGTAACAGCTCAAACTTTAATTTACACTCAGGACATACATACTCATATATCGGCATCTTCTATCCTCATCATTAGTTTACCAATTCCCATGCACCAAGTCAAGCTTCCCAGACCACCTTACCGCCGATAATGGTCATCTCCACCCGGATATCCTTTATTTGCTCCGGGGGTGATTTGGTGGGGTCATCGCTCAGCATCACAATATCAGCCAGCTTACCCCGGGTAATAGAGCCCTTTACCTCCTCTTCAAAGGAGGCGTAGGCAGCATTTATGGTATACATAGCCAGCGCCTGAGTGACTGGGATACTTTCCTGGGGTAGAACCTGCTGCCCCGATTCAGCCCGTCTGGTAGTGGCGGCATATATGCCAACCAGAGGACTATCAGAAACTATCGGAGAATCTGAGCTACCGGCAACAACCAAGCCGCTATCGAGGAAAGATTTAATCCGATATAACCACTGCTGCTGGCTAGCCGGCACGGTAGCCAAGTATCTTTCACCGCTATAATAGAGGAAGGGAGGCTGAGTAACAACAACCGCCTGGAGCTTACGTAGCCGCTCAAGTAACTGGGGAGGACACTCAGAGCAGTGCTCTATGCGGTGGCGCCGCCCAGCTTGAGAGAGACGGCTATGGATATACTCCAGAGCGCTGATAGCTGCTTCTACAGTGTTTTGCTCAATAGCATGGATGGCTAGCTGGAAGCCAGCCTGGTGGGCAGCCAATGCTTGCTGGTCTAACTCCGGTTGTGACGGCTGCAATTGCCTACCGGTCTCAGTCACCATTATTTTTACCCCACCCAGGCGTAACTGGTTATCACCAGAGCCCGGAGCTAATCCCGCCTCCTGAATCTGGCTCAGGGCTTTAGCGCCAAGCATCATAGATACCCGACTCTTCAGTCTGCCTGTATCTTTAAATCGGTGGAAGGCTTGCCACCGACTGAGGTCATTACTCACTGTAGCCTCTTGCAGAGAGGTAATACCAAAAGACAAATAGTGCTCATTAGCCAAAGCTATGCCCTTTACCAACTCTGCTTCGGATAGAGTGGGCATCACCTTTTCCCAGACATAGCCCAGCATCTCAAGCAGGATACCGTTTGGCTCTCCAGTATCAAGGTCTCGGTCAATAATCCCGCCGGGTGGCTCCGGGGTCTCCCCGGTGATACCAGCCAGGGACAGTGCCAGGCTATTAAGCACACAGGCGTGCAGGGAACGGTGAGCCAGGACTACCGGGTGGTGAGGTGCTACCTCATCTATGTCCCAGCGGGTTGGACAGCGCTTCTCGGCGAGATAAAACTCGTTATAGCCGGTGCCGGTAAGCCACTGACCTGGTGGGATGCTCTGAACTTGATGGCTAATGGCTGCCTTTATATCGGCAATGGAACTAACCGATGACGGGCTCAAGTCAAGGCTAAGTAGCTTTCTTATAAACGAAAAAACATGACAATGGGCATCATTAAAACCGGGCACCACTGTTTTCCCACCGCAGTCAATTATTTTGGTCTTTGCTCCCGTGACCGACTCCAGCTGTTCATCACCGGCAACCAGCGAAACCCTGTCACCGGTAATAGCCACCAGCTCAGCCCCGGGTTGCCCGGGGTTCATGGTTACCACATTTGCGTTTTTAAGAACAAGGTCTGCGGCTGGCATCTTGAAATTAACCCTTTGACCAGTTAGCTTCAAGGTAGTATACTACCAACAGCCTACTATTATAAAGGAGACTCCATGAATGAAGAGCAACCAGCTGAGAAGCTGGTCTCATGGATACGAGGCAAGATATTAGCTGCCGGGTGTAAGGGAGTAGTAGTAGGTATGAGCGGCGGGCTTGACTCCTCAGTACTGGCTGTACTATGCCACCGCGCTTTTCCCCAAAGCATGTTTGGGGTGCTTATGCCCTGCTACAGTAGTCAGGAGGACATGGAGCATGCCCAAGCTGTGGCTAGCCTGTTCTCCATTCCAGTTAAAACAGTGGTTCTTGATACTGTTTATGATACCTTGCTTAAGGCACTACCCGGTGATAGAGTAGACCCTGCTATCAATCGGCTAGCTGAAGTCAACCTCAAGGTCAGGTTAAGGATGCTCACTCTTTACTACTTTGCCAATCAGCTTAACTATATGGTGGCCGGGTCAGGCAACAGGAGCGAGCTTTCCGTAGGCTACTTTACCAAGTACGGGGATGGCGGGGTAGATATTCTGCCCCTAGGCAATTTGGTCAAAGGGCAAGTAAGGGAACTGGGCAGTTTCCTGGGTATCCCGCCAGAAATTATAAATAAGCCCCCCTCGGCTGGATTGTGGTCGGGGCAAACCGATGAAGGCGAACTGGGGCTCACTTATGAAGAACTTGACAGTTATTTGATTAGTGGTAAAGCCAGTAATGAACTCAGAGACAGGATTGAGTCCATGATAGCTGCCAGTGACCACAAGCGTTTACCCCCATCGGTAGCTAGCTTTAATAATATATCCACCCGAGGTTAGGTATAATTCCTTCACTGAGGAGAAACAGAAGGTTGACTCCTAAGGTTAAAATCGTTACCGATAGCTCTGCTTACCTCCTGCCAGAGACAATTACGAAATACGATATCCGTGTTGTACCACTCAAAATTGCCTTCGGAACAGAGGTCTATAGTGAGGGAGTAGATATTAGCAATGAGGAATTCTATCAAAGGCTGGCAAAATCAAGTGCGCTTCCTACTACCTCACAGCCCTCCGCTAATGATTTTATCCAGGCATATTCCGAGCTAACCCAACAGGGTTATCCTATCTTTTCCATTCACATCTCCAGTAAGCTGAGTGGAACAATTAACTCAGCTCTAGCTGCCAGAGAGGCATTCCCCAAGGCTCAAATTGAGGTAGTAGACTGGCTGTCTATGGGAATGGGGCTGCTGGTTCTCGCTGCCGCCCGGGCGGCTGAAGAAGGAAAAGGACTATTGCAGATTAAGGCAATCACCAAACGACTCACCGCTCGCATTAGCATTTTGGCTATGCTTGATACTCTACACTATCTCTGGAAAGGAGGGCGTATCGGAGGGGCAACGGCTCTAATTGGTTCATTGTTAAACATTAAGCCAATCGTAGCTCTTGGGAATGGAGAGGTCAGGCCCCTGGCCAAGGTAAGAAGCAGGGCTAAAGGTATGGATTACATGCTGAAGCTTATGGAGAAACAGGTAGAGGGGAACATCCCTATCCGTGGCGGAGTTATCCACTCCCGTGCATTTGATGAAGCTCTGGCATTGGAAAGAGAGGTTCGAGCTCGCTTCAACTGTGTTGAGCTAGACCTTGTTGAACTGGGACCTGCATTTGGGACTCATACTGGCCCGGGTACCCTTGGTCTGGCTTTTTACAGTGATGACCAGGGGCAGACATATTGACTTTAATCTAGAAAAGGGAGACAATAGTGGCTGAGGAAAACATTAAAAGTAGAACGCTAAGATGGCATTGACACCAGAGCATCTACGGATAGACCCGGAAAGGGTGAGCCAGAAGCTTGAAAACTTTATTAAGACCAGCGTGGGCGACTTCAATAGACAAGGAGCAATCGTTGGCTTGAGCGGTGGGCTAGACTCCAGCGTGGTATTGGCTCTATCTGTGGCTGCTCTTGGCTCCAGTAAGGTACTGGTATTGATTATGCCAGAAAGGGATAGCAGCCAGGATAGTGAGTCTGATGCAAGGCTTCAAGCAGAGCCACTGGGGGTCAGGGTAGAGAAGATAGAATTGACGCCGATACTGGATGAGATGGGAATTTACAAGCATATACCGAAGGCAATATTCGCCCGGAAGAAAATAGCCGGGGCTATGGCTAAGGAAGGCTACAAACTTTATACCAGAGTCACCGGTAAAAGGATTCTCTTAAGTGGACTTGATGGGACAAACATTGGAATTCTCAAGAGGGCTAACGCATACTATAGAATAAAGCACAGGCTGAGAATGGTGCTTCTATATTCCTATGCCGAGCGTGAAAATCTGCTGGTGGTGGGCACGGCAAACAAGACTGAATTCTTGACCGGTTTCTTTGTCAAGTATGGCGATAGCGCTGCCGATATTATGCCGCTCTCACCACTATATAAAACGCAGGTAAGACAGCTTGCCGAGTTCTACCATATTCCGGAGAGGATTATAAATAAAGCCCCGAGCCCGGACCTTATCCCGGGAATTACTGATGAGTTCGCTATAGGCATCCCCTATGAAAAACTTGACCTCATCCTTTCGGGATTGGATACGAAGATGACAATAAAAGAAATAGCCGCGAAGACCGATGTGAAGCAGGAAACCGTTGAATATGTAAAGGAGCTAGTCAGAAGGTCAAAACATATGAGAACCCCCCCGCTTGTTCCGGACTAACCATGGAAGGGATTGTACAAAATTTTTGCAGATGAGTAATACCGGCAAACATGCTTGAACTTTTGCCCATTCCCGTTTATAATAGTGTTCCCTACTCCTCTGTTTAGCACTGGAGCTATAGTACCAGCCAAGGCTATAGCCTTGGAAAGGAGAGAGATAATGGCAATAAAGGAATTTGCAACGAGGCAAGCAGTAAAGCGAATTTTACCCTTGTTGGGTGAGGTATCAGACAAGAATCTGGGGAGATTATTGTCACTGGCAAGGGTAGCGGCTCCCAACGAGTTTGGCAAAACTTTTATTGATTCTATAAATAAACTGCGTGAGAAGCAAGACCCAACTATAGAGCTAATAAGAAGGTTTGTTCGCCAGACCAACCCCCACGTGAGAGAGAGGCTGGCGAACAGTATGCTAATCAAGCAAATATGGTATGGCAGCGCGAGGCGTGATGAATTTCGAAGCCAAGGGCAAGCAGTGCCCGGCACCTTTCTCATTAGCCCGACTATGCGCTGTAACCTGCGCTGTCTTGGTTGCTATGCTGCTAAATATAGTAAAAAAGATGACCTAGAGTTTGAGGTCATCGACCGGGTAGTGAGTGAAGGTGAAGAGCTAGGAATATTCTGGGTCAGCATGCTCGGCGGTGAGCCGTTTATTAGGGAAGACATATGGGAAATCTACAAGAGGCACAATAACGTTTTCTTTCAGGTTTTTACTAATGGTACCCTTGTTGATAAAGACACCGCCAAGAAGCTGGCAGAGCTGGGTAATGTGCTCGTTATCTTCAGTGTGGAGGGCTTTGAGGAGGAAACGGATGCCCGTCGGGGCAAAGGGGTCTTCCAAAAGGTAATGCGGGGGATGAACAACCTGCGGGAGGTAGGGGTGCCCTTTGGCTACTCCACAATGGTCACCCGCCACAATGTTGAGACTATTATCAGCGATGAGTTCATCGATATGCTAGTCGAGAAAGGCTGCCTCATTGGCTGGAACTTCCTCTACATTCCTGTGGGGCTTAACCCTGATACCAGTCTGATGCCTACCGCCGAGCAGCGGGAGCTGATGAGGGTGAGAGGACCACGGCGCATCCGCAACGAGAAGCCAATCTTCACCATTGACTTCTGGAACGATGCTCCCCATATGGGCGGCTGCATTGCCGGTGGCCGCCATTTTTTCCATATTAACTCTTACGGGGATGTAGAGCCCTGTATCTTTATCCATCTGGCTACAGATAATGTCCACGATAAAAGCCTGAAAGAGGTCATCAATTCGCCCTTCTTCAAGGGATTCAGAAATCGCCAGCCCTATGGCGAGAACCTGCTGCGTCCGTGTACTATGATAGACCACCCCCACGTGCTGCGAGATATTTGTAGCGAGTGCCATCCCTATGTTACTGATGGCCCGGTATGTGGGCTGCTTACCTCCCCGGTATGTGATGCCCTGGATAAGTACTCTCAAGAGGTAGCTGAGATAATGGACCCTGTGTGGAAGCGAGAATTTCCTGACTGGCAGTACATAGATGGGCAGTACACACACGGTATGTTTACCCCGGCAGGAAGGGTAGACAAACAGAAGTCAACAGTAAAACCCTCTGTCTAGTGTAAGAAGTAGGGGATAGCTCAAGGTGCAATCCCGGCTTGGGGAGGTTAACCCGTTAGATTTCCTCATGGGTTACTAAAAAACCTCTATTTCCATCCTCTTGTCTTGGCAAGGTATCTGTGTTATGATGAGAAATGAGGCGAAGATGACCACGGAGAAAGAGAAAGCGCTGGAGCTAGCTATTAGTCACATTGAAAAGCTCTTCGGCAAGGGCTCAATTATGAAGCTGGGTGACTCTGCCACCATATCAGCAGTGGAGGCTATTCCCAGTGGCTCATTAGCGTTGGACATGGCATTAGGTGTGGGTGGTATACCCAGGGGACGGATTACAGAAATATTTGGTCCTGAGTCATCAGGGAAAACCACCCTAGCTCAGCATGTAATTGCCGAAGCACAGCAGCGGAGAGGTACCGCTGCCTATATCGACGTAGAGCATGCCCTGGATCCTGCCTATGCTGCTAATTGTGGGGTTAACATTGATGAGCTGCTTATCTCTCAACCTGATACCGGAGAGCAGGCCCTAGAAGTTACTGAGGCACTAGTCAGGAGTGGAGCCATTGATGCGATAGTGATTGATAGTGTAGCTGCCTTAGTACCCCGGCTAGAAATTGAGGGGGAGATGGGAGAAGCTCACATTGGCTTACAAGCCCGCCTAATGTCTCAAGCACTAAGAAAGCTGGCTGCCGCTATCGGTAGGTCAGGGACAGCAGTAATCTTCACCAACCAGCTAAGAGAGAAGGTGGGGATTATCTTTGGTAATCCTGAGGTAACACCAGGCGGCAGAGCTTTAAAATTCTATAGTTCAGTAAGGATAGACCTAAGGCGTGTTGAAACTATTAAGCAAGGGACTGAGGCAATAGGTAGTCGCATCAAGGCTAGGGTAGTCAAGAATAAGGTTGCCCCTCCATTTAGAAGCGCTGAGTTTGATATTATGTTCGGTCATGGGATAAGCCGGGAGGGTAATCTTATCGACCTGGGTACAGGGCTAGGGCTACTGAAGAAGGCTGGCACCTTTTTCTCCTATGGTGACATTCGCCTGGGGCAAGGCAGGGAGAATAGCAAGCAATACCTGAATCAAAATCCTGAGCTTGCTCAAGAGATTGAGCAGCAGATTAGAGCCTCAGCCGTCACCTATATTACAGCAGCCAGTGATTAAAGTCAGTTTTAGCAGATAGTTTAGACGGCAACAGGAGTAGTAAGGCTGAGGCATAAACCTCAGCCTTGTCTTTTTGAGGGGAGTGGCAAGTTAATGAGCAAGGTTACCGCCATTCGCGTTGGGAGAGGTCGAGGCAAGCGGGCAAATGTGCTATTAGATGGCAAGTTCGCCTTTAGCCTGGAGGCTGAGGTAGCAGCCAAAGAAGGGCTGCAAGTTGGGCAAGAGCTGGCTGATACCCAGGTTAAAGCACTGGTTACGTCTGACCACTTCCACCGTTGCCTTAATGCTGCTGCTCATTACCTTAGCTACCGACCTCGGAGTGAATCCGAGCTAAGGGAGCGACTTCAGCAGCGTGGTTTTGATGGTGATAGTGTAGAGGCTGTAGTAGCCAAGCTAAAAGAACAGGGGCTGGTCAATGATATGGCTTTTGCCCAATTTTGGAAGGAGAATCGGGAATCATTTAGCCCCCGTAGCCAATGGCTAACTAAGTTAGAGCTGAGGCGAAAGGGGGTAGCCGGTGATATCATCAACCACATAGTTGATGCAGTTGATGATAATGATAGTGCCTATCGGGCAGCCCAGAGTAAAGCTCATAGTCTACCCACGTCTGACTACCAAAGCTTTCGTTACCGATTAATTGGCTATCTCAAGCGGCGTGGTTTTGGTTACGAGGTGATAAATCATACTGTGGGGCAGTTATGGCAAGAACGGGGTAATAAAGCTTAGATAACCATATTACGATAAAGGCCAGTAGTATCGGTTATCTATAGCCTACCCCCCAACTTAGAAGTCTAGCGATGAAAGGGGGTGAAAGATGGGAACGGTATACTATATTGCACTAATCTCTATCTTTGTCATAGGTATAATAGTTGGTGGTGTGGCTATCTTTTTCTTCAGAAAGACAATGGTTAATCGACAACTGCGTATTGCTGAGAGGAAAGCATCTAGAATGGTATCTGAAGCTGGAGCCAAGTCCAAAGATATGCTCCGTGAGGCAAAACAAGAGGCAGATAAAGCCGTGACAGCAGCTGGGGCAGAGTATCGTGAACGGCGTGCTGAACTACAGCGCCAGGAGAATCGCCTGTCCCAAAAGTCAGAGAGCTTAGAGCGCAAGTTAGAAAATGTAGAG
Source organism: uncultured Dehalococcoidales bacterium (assembly GCA_964521325.1). Taxonomy (GTDB): domain Bacteria; phylum Chloroflexota; class Dehalococcoidia; order Dehalococcoidales; family CAZFRL01; genus CAZFRL01. The sequence continues at coordinate 18,621 of CAZFRL010000010.1, forward strand.
CATCGTGAGCGTAATCTGTCTAACAAAGAAAAGGAGATAGAGTCTACCCGAGCCCACCTTGAAGAGCTTAAAAACAGGCAGTTAAAGCAGCTAGAGCTGATTTCAGGCATGTCTAGTGCCGAGGCAAAGCAAGCATTGTCCGAAGCTATGGAAGTGGAGATGCGGGAGGAGGCTTCACAGCGCCTCCGGCAATGGGAAGCTAAGTTAAAAGAAGAAGCTGATGAGAAAGCCCAGAATATTTTGTCCCTGGCTATTCAGCGTTTAGCCGCCGATGTTGTATCTGAGGTAACGGTGGCTACTATTCCCCTCCCCAGTGATGAGATGAAGGGTCGGCTTATCGGAAGAGAAGGTCGTAATATAAGAGCTCTGGAGCAAGCTACCGGCGTTGACCTGATTATTGACGATACCCCTGAAGCGGTGACCCTGTCTAGCTTTGACCCGGTACGACGGGAAGTAGCTCGCCTAGCTTTAACCAAGCTTATCCTTGATGGTCGTATTCATCCAGCTCGTATTGAAGAGGTAGTGGGCAAGAGCAAGGAGGAAGTAGATGCTGCTATTAATAAGGCTGGGGAGGAAGCAGCATACCAGACAGGAGTGCATGGACTGCACCCCGAGCTAATTAAGTTGCTTGGTCGCCTTAAATATCGCACTAGCTATGGACAGAATGTACTAGCCCATAGCAGTGAGGTCTCTTATTTAGCTGGTATAATCGCTGGAGAGTTAGGAGCTAATGTTGCCATAGCCAAAAAGGCTGGGCTGCTTCATGACATTGGTAAGGCAGTAGACCACGAGGTAGAAGGCACCCATGCTGCTATTGGTGCTGACCTGGCTAAGCAATGGGATAAATCGCCTGAGGTAGTGCAGGGTATCGCTGAGCACCACGGTGAGACGGCTACTACCAGCGTCTGGGGCTTTATCATCTCAGCGGCTGATGCTATTAGTAGCGCTAGACCAGGGGCAAGACGTGAATCATTGGAGCACTACCTAAAGCGTCTGAAAGCGCTGGAGGATATAGCCGCTGGCTTCAAGGGGGTAGAGAAGTCATATGCCATTCAAGCTGGGCGTGAAATCCGCATCCTGGTCAAGCCAGAAGAGATTGATGACCTAGGGGCAATGAGACTTGCCCGGGACATCGCTAAGAAGATAGAGGAAAGTCTGGGTTATCCGGGGCAAATAAAGGTTACTGTGCTCAGGGAGACAAGAGCTATAGACTACGCCAAGTAGGAAGAGATAGTGCTGATATTGGCAATCGGTGATGTAATTGGCAAGCCGGGTAGGCGGGCAGTGCAAGAGCTTTTGCCTGACCTGCGACAGCAATACGGGTTAGACCTGGTTATTGCTAATGCTGAGAACATTGCCGGCGGTTTAGGCACAACGTCAACCACAGCTAAGGAACTACTTGATGCTGGTGTTGATGTGCTAACCTCAGGTAATCATATATGGGCTCAGAAGGAGATTATTCCATACCTTGATGGTGAACTACCCATCCTGCGTCCGTTAAATTATCCCCCAGGCGTACCGGGTAAGGGCGTTATATTTAAGAACCAGGCTACAGTAGTTAATTTGATAGGAAGAACCTTCATGAGTAATTTCGATTGCCCGTTTAGAGCTATGGATAAGCTACTGGCTGAGCTTAAGCCGAAGCCGGCGGTTATCATTGTTGATTTCCATGCTGAAGCAACGTCGGAGAAGGTAGCAATGGGACGGTACCTGGACGGTCGAGTCAGTGCTGTACTCGGTACCCACACCCATGTAGGAACCATTGATACCCGGTTGCTTCCTCAAGGCACCGCCTATGTTACCGATATTGGCATGACCGGACCTATTGATTCAGTTATTGGCGATGACACTGAGGCAGTAATTCAACGCTTTCTGACAATAATACCCCATCGCTTATCAGTTGGAAAGGGAGAAACCATATTTAACGCAGTCCTGGTCAGGGTAGATGAGAGCAGTGGGAAGGCAGTAGGCATTGACCGAATCTATCGGGAGGTTAAATAGCAATGCCTAAAGTAGACCTCCATATACATTCCTCCGTCTCTGACGGGCGACTCAGCCCGGCAGATGTGGTTCGCAAATCAGCGGAGCGTGGGTTAACCATTATTGCCCTGGCTGACCATGACTCTGTGAATGGTATTGCTCCTGCCCAAGCCGCTGCCAAAGCTTTTCCCCAGCTGAAAGTTATACCCTGCGTTGAAGTTAGCACTGATGTCGCCAAGGGTGAAATGCATGTCCTAGGCTATTTTATAGATTATACCAACCCAGAGCTGCTGGCTAATCTGGAGAAGTTGCGTAATTCTCGGTGGGAGCGGGCTCAGGGAATGGTAGCTAAATTGAGGAATCTGGGTATCCAGATTGAATGGCAGCGAGTTCAAGAAATAACCGGGGGTAGCTCTATAGGCCGTCCTCACATCGCTCAAGCTATGTTAGAGAAGGGTTACATAGCCTCACTTAAGGAGGCGTTTACCAAGTATATAAGTCGTGGGGGACCTGCCTACGTTGAGCGGGAAAAGGTAACACCGGTTGAGGCGATAAAACTAATAGTACGAGCTAACGGATTGCCAGTGCTGGCACACCCATTTACCATCAATGACCCGGAGACGATGATTGTTGAGCTAAAGGTTGCCGGTCTGGTCGGTCTTGAAGCCTACTACAATGGCTATACTGCTGATGAAATCAATAGGCTGGTTAGCCTAGCCAACAGATATAATCTTATCCCAACTGGTGGTAGTGATTATCATGGTCTGGATGCTAGCACTGAGACTATGATTGGCGGTGTGGATGTGCCAATGGAGTCGGCAGAGCGACTTATAGCTCTGGCAGACCAGCAAGCGCTAAAGTTAACCGGCCCATAGGATTAGGAAAGCCGATGGTTATTAAGTTTGTATTATTAATAGTAGGTGCCTACCTTTTAGGTTCAGTGCCAGCCGCCTATCTAGCGGCTAAGTTGGCCCGGGGGATAGACCTCAGGCAATACGGCAGTGGCAATATAGGAGTTGGCAATTTACTGAAGTTCACCTCCAAGCGTCTTACTACCCCGGTAATCATTTTTGATTTGGGTAAAGGGATAGTGATGGTCTGGGCAGCTCACCTAGTTGGACTGGATATGGCTCAGCAGATGACAGTGGGGGTGGCAGCAATTATCGGACACAACTGGCCAGTTTTTCTCCGCTTCAATGGTGGCAGGGGGGTCCTAACCACCCTAGGGATAGCTCTCGGCCTTCCTATAATGAATAATTTAGTGCCTTGGGGGATGGTAGGATTTTTGACTACTGCCGGAGTCGGCATATACATTATTCACAATGCAGCATTGGGAATAAATACTGGTGTAGCCGTTATGCCTTTAGTTAGCTGGTGGGTTAATGAGCCACTACCTATTACCCTGGGACTTTTGGCTATGTTTCTGATTGGAGTTATCAGACGATTAACCGTGCCACGAACTACTCTTGCTGAATCGGTCAGTGATGGGCAGCTAATACTTAATCGCCTGCTTTTTGACCGTGACATAGGAGATAGAGAAGCCTGGGTACATCGAATACCGCCTAAAGCTACCTTAACTGAACAGCAGGAAAAGCAAGGGGAAGGCCAACCATAATAAAATGAAATGTGCCACTCACCCTGATGTTGAAACTAATCTGAGGTGTGGTAAGTGTGGTAAGGCGATATGTTCTCGGTGCCTGGTGCAAACCCCGGTAGGAGCGAGGTGCCCAGATTGTGCCCAGTTATATAAATTGCCCATCTATAGACTCTCCATCAAATATTACCTTAGAGCTGCCGGAATAGGCGTGGGGATGGCTTTCGTTTGCGGTGCTGTTTGGGGGGTAATAGAGTGGGTAATTCCCTTCTTCTCCTTCAATCTGTTATTGGCTCCCGCCGCTGGCTATGTCATTGCCGAGGTGGTCAGCCGTTCGGTCAACCGGAAGCGAGGCACGGGATTAGCTATTGTCGGTGGCATTGCTGTAATCATAAGCTACTTTGTTACTTTTCTCTTCCCTGGTGGGCTTCCTTTCGGTCCGTTTACTGTACTATATCATTTACTAGCTCTAGCTCTCGGTATATTTGTCGCCGTCACTCGTTTACGCTGAAGTGCTTGACAGAATAGCTGGTATTATCTAAGATTAGACTTTCGCCCAGGTTAACCAAGTAATATAATAGACAAAAGGGAATCGAACTTATGCCCTATGCCACCATTATTTACACCAAAAAGGACCATATCGCTCACATAACCCTCAATCGTCCTGAAGTAAATAACATCATCAACCAGCAATTAGCCCAGGAAGTGGCAGACGTTTGTCGCCAAATAAACCAGGATGATGATATTTATGTAGCCATACTTACTGGGGCCGGAGATAGGGCATTCTGTGGAGGAAGCGAACTAGAGCCGTTGAACTCAGGATACAGTCCAGCTACAGCTATAGCCAGTATAGACCGCCCAGTTATCGCTGCTATTAATGGAGATGCCCTGGAGCAGGGGCTGGAGTTAGCGCTAAGCTGTGATATCAGGCTTGCCGCATCCAAGGCACGGTTCGGCTTGCCTCAGGTGGCTCAAGGGCTTATCCCTACAGATGGTGGCACACAACGACTGCCCCACATTATCGGTAAAGGTAAAGCCCTGGAATTAATTCTCACTGCTGAAACCATAAAGGCCAAGGAGGCATTTGAAATAGGGCTGGTCAATAAAGTAGTCACCGGGGAGAATTTAGCTGCTGAAGTTGAGGCTATAGCAAAAACCATAGCCAGTAAGGGACCTATTGCCCTTAGATATGCCAAGGAAGCAATAAATAAAGGGCTGGATTTAACCCTTGAGCAGGGGCTTCGTCTAGAAGCTGACCTTTATTTCCTGCTGCACACAACTGCTGATAGAACCGAGGGCATCACTGCCTTCTTGCAAAAAAGACAGCCCCGGTTCAAGGGTCGGTGAGTCTACGACAATTTTTATCATGATAGACAGCTCAGTCGAGGAAAGTAATGACCAATTTTGAGACAATCATCTACGAGAAGCAGAATGATATAGGTTATGTTACTCTCAACCGACCTAACGAGTTAAACACTTATAACATGCAGATGAGAGACGAGCTTTACCAGATGCTGGGTGCTATTAAAAATGACCCTGAGGTTAGGGTAGCTATATTTCGAGGCGCTGGGGAACGGGCTTTCTGTGCTGGCGCTGACCTGACTGAGTTCCTCACTGCCCCGTCACCGGTAATCGCCCGGCAGGTGCGCTGGGAGAGAGATGTTTGGGGGCTTTTCTTAAGTATTACTAAGCCGCTAATTGCTGCCCTCCACGGCTATGTTCTAGGCGATGGAATCGAGATAGCCCTATGCTGTGACATCAGGCTGGCTTCAGAGGATGCTCTGTTTGGTGTGCCTGAGATGGGATTGGGTATAATTCCAGCCGCCGGTGGCAGCCAGACCCTGCCCCGGGTAATAGGCAGAGCTAGCGCCCTAGAAATGCTGCTAATTGGTAGCTGGATTAAGGCAAAGGAAGCACAGCGACTAAAATTAGTTAATCAAGTAGTACCCCGGCATGAACTGTTGCCGGCAGCCGAGAGGCTGGCCAATAAAATCAAGAGTTATAGTCCAACTGCCGTTACCTATGCCAAGCAGGCAATAACCAGGGGACTCGACCTGAGCCTGGAACAAGGGCTGGAACTTGAGGCTAGGCTTGGTCGCCTTATCAGCTCATCAAAATAATAGGAGAAACTTCGTGGAGGAACAAAACCTGGATAACCTGGCTGACAGAGTAGCCGACCTAATTATCAATGCCAGACGGGTGGTAGTCTTCACCGGCGCCGGGGTTAGCACTGAATCAGGAATTCCTGATTTTCGTAGCCCCGGTGGAATTTGGGAGAGGTTCGACCCTGATGACTTCACTTATCAGAAGTTCGTTACCGACCCTCAATCTAGGAGAAAGCAGTGGCAGATGCTCCGGGAAGGAAGTTTAACCACTAAGGCTAAGCCAAACCCCGCCCACTACGCTATTGCTGAGTTAGATAAATTGGACAAGCTGGATTGTGTCATTACCCAAAATATAGATAATCTCCACCAGAAAGCGGGGGTGCCCGATGACAAGGTATTTGAGCTACACGGTAATATGCAATGGGTGGTATGCTTGAGCTGTGGTCAGCGTTATCCCTTTGAACAGATTCAAACCAGGCTGGATGAGGGTGAAGAAGTTCCAGACTGCGAGGTCTGCCATGGTATCCTAAAACCAGATGCAGTTTTCTTCGGCGAATCACTGCCAGTGGAGGTACTGAAAGAGGCAACTCAGCGCTCATGTAACTGTGACCTATTTATCGTGATTGGCTCAACCCTGGTTGTTTATCCTGCCGCTTATATGCCTAGCTATGCTGTCAGTTCTAAAGCCAAATTAGTTATTATCAACCTAAGTCCCACCCCTATGGACAAAGAAGCTGCTGTTCTAATCAGGGCAAAAGCTGGTGAGACAATGGCAAAAATATTACACCGGGTAAGAGGGGAAATTGCTACCCGATAAAATAAAAACTAAAATAAAGGGATAAGAACGAATCCCAACTCTTAGAAAAACTTTTAACGGAGGTGAAGTATGCTTGTAACCGAATTTCTCGACCTACCAGCGATGCTTGTCCCAGAGAGGAGAGCTCTCGCCTTTGAGGGAGAGCAATATAGCTACGCTCAGCTCAAGGAGAGGGTGAACCGCCTGGCCGACTCTCTAAACCGGCTGGGCCTGGAAAAGGGGGATCGAGCCACCATCCTTGAGGTTAATTGCAATGAATACGTGGAGGCTTGTTTCGCTACCACAATGGTGGGAGGTATTTTTGCCCCCTTGAACTTCCGGGTGAAGGAGGAAGAGCTGGCCTACCTGGTAAATAAAGCGGAGCCTAAAATTCTTTTTGTCGGCAGCCGCTACGCTGATATGGTGAACAGTGCACGGCCTCAACTCTCCTCAGTGAAGCACTTCGTTATCATAGATGGGAAGTACGAAGGGATGACAAGCTATGACGAGCTTATAGCTTCAGGTTCACCAGAGGAAAAAACCTATGCTGAGGTAAATGATGAAGATTTAGCCATACTCATGTTTACTGCCGGAACCACTGGATTTCCCAAGGGGGTTCCCCAAGACCATAACGCCTATAGCTCCTACGTCCTGACCAATGTCAACCCTCCCGACCCAGAGGCACCGGTAGAGACAAATGTGATTTGTATGCCCCTCTATCATGTGGCTGGAATTCAAGCGCTGATGGCTGGCGTTTATGGGGGCAGAACCATCGCCTTGATGCGGCAATTTGATGAGAAAGAGTGGTTTGAGACGGTGCAACGGGAGAAAGCCACCCGAGTAATGGTGGTGCCCACTATGCTCAAGCGAATTATCGAGTACCCAGACTTCGATAAATATGACCTCTCAAGCATCCGGGTGATAACTTATGGTGCCGCCGCCTGTCCTTACGAGGTGCTAAAGGGAACTATTGAGCGCTTTCCTGGTAGAGCCCTTATAAATGCCTTTGGTGGAACGGAAACCTCCTCCACTATAGCTACGCTTAGAGCTGAAGACCAAATTATTACTGGGAAAGAGACCGAGCCGGAGAGGGAGAAGAAGTTAAAGAGGCTGGCTACGTCTATTGGCCTACCTTTGGATGATGTTGAAATCCAAGTTCGAGATGAAGCCGGTCAAGCATTGCCTACCGGGAAAACAGGTGAGATTGTAGCCCGAAGCCCTAGAATAATGAAGGGCTACTGGCGGGATGAGGAGAAGACAAAGAAAGCTTTCACTCCAGATGGATGGTATCGTACCGGCGATATGGGTTATGTAGATGAAGAAGGCTATGTTTATCTTAGTGGGCGCGCCGATGATCTGATTGTAAGAGGAGGTGAGAATATTGGTCCTGATGAAGTGGAAAGCACGCTCTATTCCCATCCCAAAGTTGAAGAAGCAGCAGTGATTGGTGTCCCTGACATTGAGTGGGGTCAGCAAATCAGGGCTATAGTAAGACTCAAAAAGGGAGAAAAAGCCACCGAGCAGGAAATTATTGATTTTTGTCGCCCGAGACTAGCTGGCTTCAAGCGACCTGTCTCGGTAGTTTTCGCTGATGAAGAACTTCCCAAGACCTCAACCGGTAAGGTCCTAAGGAGGGTGCTCCGCGAGAAATATGGGCGACCTTAGCACCAGGAATGCAAGGCTCAAACGTTCAGTTTCAAGAGACCTACATCTGTGATTTTGGGAATGAGTTTCCCCGTAATCCGACGGGTAAGGTTCTCAAACGGGTGCTAAGCGAACATCGCAGAAGCCACCAGCGGTTGACTTTATAGCCAGGCTAGCTTAAACTAACTGAGCATATCCTTAAGTATAACCTTCACAGAAAATAGCCGATTGGCAAACAAGAATTTAAAGCCATCGAACAAACTTTAGCACAGAGGGAGATAAGTGTGGAGTTAGTAAATAAAATATTAAAGGGGGATGTCCAAGCCGCAGCTAGACTTATGAGAGGCCTAGAGGATGAAGTACCACAAGCAGTTGAGGAATTGGAGACTCTCTATCCTCATACGGGAAAAGCCTATATAGTTGGAATAGCCGGTGCCCCAGGTGTAGGCAAGAGCACATTGATTGATACCCTAATAAGTGGACTCAGAAGGGAAAATATGACAGTCGGTGTTATTGCTATCGACCCGACAAGCCCTTTTACCGGTGGTGCTATATTGGGTGACAGAATAAGGATGCAACAAACTAGTGTAGATAAGGATGTATTTATCAGGAGCATGGCAACCAGAGGCTGGACAGGGGGATTAGCCAAAGCGACATTAAGTATGATTCATGTTTTCGATGCTATGGGTAAGGATATTATCCTAGTAGAGACTGTGGGCTCAGGGCAAGCAGAGGTAGATATTAACCGAGTGGCTGACACGACCATCATTGTTCTGTCTCCCGGGATGGGAGATGACGTTCAACTAATAAAAGCCGGCATCATGGAGATAGCTAACATTTTTGTCGTAAATAGGGCGGATGAAAGCAGGGCTGGAGATGTAGCCCAGGCAGTAGAACTTATGCTTGAGATGAAGACTTACCCTAGTGGCGAGTGGAAGCCGAGTGTAATCTTAACCGAAGCAATCTATGGTAAAGGCACAGAGGAATTAGTTGAAGAGCTCTTCAAACATAGAGAATACCTAGTCTCTAGTGGCGGACTTGAAAAGTGCAGGCGAGAAAGAGCAAAATTTGAGTTGATTGAGACCATAGAAGGTTTTGTTGGCAACTATGTCCAACAAGAGACCGGCGAAGGTGGTTACTTAGAAAAACTGATAGACGATTTAGCCCAGAGAAAAATCAGTCCACCTTCGGCTGCCCTGGAGATTATTAATCAGTTTACCAAGCAGTTTAACTCGGCTACAGTATAGTGGCCAGATAGGATTGGAAAATAAGGTATTCTGTTAGGAGGTAAGATGGATTTTGAACTGACTGAAGACCAGAAGATGCTCAAGACAATGGTACAAGATTTTGCTATTAAAGAGGTTGAGCCAATCGCAGCTCAAATAGATGAGGAAGCTAGGTTTCCCGCAGAGACTGTTAAAAAAATGGCTGAAATTGGACTTTTTGGTATTAACTTTCCTGAAAAGTATGGTGGCAGTGGCGGAAGCAAAATAGACGATGTCATTGTTCATGAGGAAATTGCGCGTGTCTGTGCTTCTACCTCTACAATCCTCTTTGATTCTGCCGGACTTGCTGGATACCCCTTATATAAATTCAGTAATGAAGAACAGAGGCAACGCTATGTAGTTCCAGTAGCTAAAGGAGAAAAATTAGCCTGTTTTGCCCTAACTGAAGCTGGCGCCGGCAGCGATGCCGCTGCTGTAGAGACCACCGCCACCCGACAAAATAATGGCTATGTGCTTAATGGGACTAAACTCTTCATCACTAACGGTATCGAAGCAGATATCACCTTAGCCTTTGCCACTATTGATAAGTCATTGGGCTATCGAGGCATCGCCGCATTTATCGTTGAGAAAGGAACCCCTGGTTTCTCCGTAGGTAAGCTTGAGCATAAATTGGGCTTAAGAGGCACATCAACAACAGAGCTGATATTTGACAATTGTTTCGTACCTGAGGCAAACAGGTTAGGCGATGAGGGGAAAGGTCTTAGAATAGCCCTTGAAGCCATAGATGCCAGCAGGATTACTGTTGCCGCTCAGGCAGTAGGGATTGCTCAGGGGGCATTTGATAAGGCTTTAGATTATGCCAAGGAGCGAGTACAGTTCGGTCAACGCCTTGCTAACTTTCAGGCAATTCAATGGTTTTTAGCCGATATGGCAACACAAATTGATGCTTCTAGACTATTAACCTATCGGGCAGCCTACCTTAAGGACAAGGACTTACCCTTCGTTAAGGAGGCGGCTATGGCCAAGGTTTTTGCTGCTGAAGCAGCCATGTTTGCTACCAATAAAGCTATTCAAATATATGGAGGCTACGGCTATGTTAAGGACTATCCTTTAGAGCGCTATTTCCGTGATGCTAAAATTACCGAGATCTACGAGGGTACCTCTGAGATGCAACGAATGACTATTGCCCGAGCCCTGATCGGGAAGGAGTAGGGTGAAGGAGAATTCAATATGAGTGATGAGAAGACAACAAAGGAAATTTTGAAGGAAAAGTTCAAGCCGGGAGAACACATCCCACTATATAATCCCGAAGCTTTGAAAAAGATCGAGAAGGAATTTGATAACTGGAAAAATACGGTGGTTCGTGAGGAAAATAGAAAGAATTGGGAGGTAACTCCTCACACCATCCTGGGCTCTGAGATTCCACGAGAATTAACCTATACCCCGCTTAGTAATTCTGACTTCGACTATGAGAGGGATTTAGGCTTCTCCGGAAGCGAGCCATTTACCAGAGGCATACATTCCAATATGTATCGGGGCAGGGTGTTTACCATACGTCAACTATATGGTGCCGGTTCCCCCGAATATGTAAACAAGAGAATAAAGATGCTCCTAGAGCATGGCGCTACCGGAACAAACTGGGCTCTCGACCTCGCCACAGTTCAGATGTTTGATTCTGATGAGCCTGAGGCCAAAGGCCAGGTGGCAACTGTAGGCTGCCCGTTTGATTGTGTTGAAGATATGGAGACAGTCTGTAAGGATATCCCCATAGATAAGATAAGCGCCTCCATAGTTACCCACTACCCCAGAAATACAGCAATAGTATTCCCAATGTATTTGATAATGGCTGAACATAGAGGCGTCCCCTGGGACAAGCTTCCCGGCAGTGTACAGAATGATTTCATAATGGAAAGCTTGGTTCGCAGCGCCTCGGAATATATACCACCCAAGGATGATTTTAGAATACAGTGTGACAATATAGAGTTTATCAGGAAGAATGTGCCTCAATGGAACTATGTTACCCTGAATGGCTACAACTTGCGGGAGTGGGGAACCTCTGGTGTTACTGAGATGGCGGTTGCTGTAGCCAATGCTATTGAAATCCTTAAAGAGATGATCAGAAGAGGCCACGATGTTGATTGGGTAGCAACAAGGTTAGCCTTCTTCTGGGCACCAGCCAATGACTTCTTTGAAGAAGTGGCTAGGATACGGGCAGTGAGACGGTTATGGTATCGGATAATGAAGTATAGATTTGAGGCCAAGAACCCTCGGTCTATGTGGATGAGGTGTCATGTACAGACGTCAGGTGTCTCCCTAACCAGGGAAGAGCCCATGAATAACATAGTAAGAGCTGCTTATCATGCTTTAGCCGCTATATTGGGAGGTGTTCAATCTTTACATGTGGACTCCTACGATGAAGCTTACTCAGTCCCCTCGGAAGAGGCTTCAATAATATCCCTTCGAACCCAGCAGATTATCGAAGCTGAGACGCAGGTTACGCAAGTAGTTGACCCATTAGGCGGCTCCTTCTATATAGAAGCGCTAACTAACGACCTAGAGGAGAGAATCCTTGATGAAGTAGATGAGATTGAAAGGAGGGGTGGTATAGTTGAAACTGTCACCAGCGGCTGGCTGCATAAAAAGGTAGCTAGCCATATTGAGCGTGAGCAGAAGATGATTGCCAATGGTGAAATAAAGGTAGTTGGTCGTAACTACTTTAGAGACCCTAACCTAAAAATGCCTAAGGTCTGGGTTCACCAATATGATGATAGTATAAGAGAACAGATGCGACAGAAGCTAGCCAGGATAAAGCAGCAAAGAGATAATGAGAAAGCAAGTAATGCCCTCAGCGCCCTTAAAGAGGCATGTAAGCGGGGGGACAACGTTATGGATTATACTCTTGAATGCGCCAGAGCTGATGTTACAGAAGGTGAAATGCGTAGAGCATTTACTGAAGCCTTCGGTACATGGAAACCACCTCTCTTCGCATAACTAGTTCAAGGAGATAACATTATGACACGTCAGAGGAAAATTAAGGTATTATTGGCTCAATTTGCTTTAGAGACTCACTCCAGAGGAATACTCACTGTGGCTGGCATGCTTAGAGATGCCGGGATGGAGGTAGTTTTAATCGGCAATGCTCTACCCGAGCAAATAATTGGGACTGCGGTTCAAGAATCTGCTGATGTTATTGGGATAAGCACATACTGCGGCGGTGAGTTAGCCCTCAGTGAGGACTTATTGAAGACGGCAGAAAAGGCAGGCATAAAGGAGCAAACTATATTCCTGCTGGGAGGTATATTCCCACCTGAGGATGCTCCCAAACTCAAAGAGATGGGTTTTAGCGGCACATTCCTATCTGCCACCAAAGAAGAGATAGTTGCCTGCATAGAAAGTGCCCTAGCCTCTAAAAAGGGGTAAGGAGCTAAACGTGGGGAAATTAGACGGTAAAGTAGCCGTGATTACAGGGTCAGCCAGAGGGATAGGGAAAGCTGATGCGTTACTTTTTGCTAAGGAGGGGGCATCCGTCGTAGTAAGCGATGTCGACCGGGGCCCTCTTGTGGAAACGGCAAAAGAGATAGAAGCTGCCGGCGGGAAAGTTGCCTGGTGTGTTGCCGATGTAACCAAATCAGAGGATACCGACAGGCTGATGGATACTGCGGTGGATAAATTCGGCGACCTGAATATTCTGGTTAATAATGCCGGTATATCCAGAGATGCGCTAATACATAGAATGACTGACGCCCAGTGGGACATGTGCCTAGCCATCAATCTCAAGGGAACCTTTAACTGTATCCGCTCAGCCGCCAAGTATCTTATTAAGAAAAAGGAGCATAGAAGAAAGATTATCAATACAACCTCTGTGGTAGGACTGATGGGCAATATTGGGCAAATCAACTATACGGCGGCTAAAGCCGGAGTGGTTGGACTCACTAAAACAGTAGCCAGAGAGTGGGCAAGATTTGGTGTAACCTGTAATGCTGTTGCCTATGGCTTCGTCGATACTAGGTTTACTGCTGAGAGAGAGATTGGCGAAGAGGTTGCCGGCGAAAAAATGGGCATACCCAAGAAAGCTAGAGACAGGATGCTTCAGGAGACTAGCGGTAAATTACTGTCACCAGAGGATGCGGCCAAGCCTGTTTTGTTCCTGGCTTCAGCTGACTCAGATTATATTACCGGGCACGTATTAAATGTTAGTGCCGGAATGTATATGTAGCCAGCTCGGGCTAAAAGTCTCCACCGGTAATTTGCGGAGAGACCGGGGCTTAGAACTAATTATTAGCTTTGGCTAGGATGGCTCTTCGTAAAGCCGTATCACCCACTCACCCTCAACGATAGTTTCCCCTTTTTGGTTGGTGCAACTAGCGTTAAGAGTTACAATTCCCTTATCTTTTCTGGCCTTCACCACTTCACCTGTGGCAGTAATAGTATCACCAATTCGCACCGGTGCCAGAAACTTGTCCGACGCACCAAGGAATATTACCAGCCCCGGCAGTTTAGTCATGGCAGCCGATATAAGTCCCAGAGCTATTACTCCATGAGCAATTCTACCGCCAAAGGGAGTTTTTTTAGCATAGTCATCATTCACATGGACTGGATTGAAATCACCAGAGACACCGGCAAACATTACGATGTCTGCCTCGGTAATGGTCTTTACGTGAGTCACTCTTGTACCAACATCAACGCCCAGTTTATCCAGAATGGTTACTTCATTTTCTGTCATAGCTTAACTTTAAACCTCCCCTTAGTTAATCTAACATTAGAAATTTAACCGGCAAAATGCTCCTCAGCCATTATGGCGGCGCCTAAGGCGGTGACGAACTGGGGCTGAGGAGGCACCAGCAACTTAATCCCTAAATTGCCTTCTAAACTTTTGATAAGCCCAACATTGAGACCACCACCACCGGTAATGGCACACTGCTCTTCCAGCCCAACTCTATCAATGAGGGCAGATATCTTGTCCGCCAGCGCCTTATGAACCCCGGCCAGGATATCCTCCTTAGCCGCATTCTCAGATACCCTGGAGATAGCCTCTGATTCCCCAAAAACAGCGCACCCTGTAGTGAAAATGACAGGATTTTTTGACTTGAGGGAAAGCGGACCAATATCCTTTAGCTCCATCCTGAGGACATTGGCGATGATATTGAGGAAGCGCCCGCTACCGGCAGCACACCTCTCACTGACGATAAAGTTGGTTACTTGTCCCTCATCACTGAGGCGAATCACCTGAGTGGACAGCCCCTGTACATCAATGACTGTTCTCACCAATGGGGATATGCTGCTTATTCCTCTGGCGCAGCAACGGATATCAACAACCTGTTGACTACTGAAAGGAACACTGCCTGCACCATAGCCAGTAGCTATGGTATAGGCTATATCCTGTGGAGATAAACCTAACTTTGCCAAAAGTTCATCTCCCAACTTCTGCGCCACCATCTTGTAATTAAACCCTGAAGGAAGCCAATGGTAAGCTAAAGGCTTACCGTCCTTAGTTATAACCCCCTTGCTGGTTCCTGACCCGATATCAACACCCATAAACCAAGCCATATTTAACTCCGAGTGTTGAAAAAGGTAGCCTCTTCCAGACGACGCTCCTTCCTCTGGATAGGCTCCCCTTTTGCCAAGGCCTGTAGTGTGAGCTCCTTACCCAATAAGGCAGCACCTATCGCCCCAGTGAGAAGTGGCTCCTCGGGAACAAAAACTTCACACTCCAAATTTTCCCTCAAAGCATTAACAACACCCATATTCTTAGCCACACCCCCGGTAAACACCACATCAGGCTCTATTTTCAGCCTCCTCACCATCCTCACTGTCCTGCTAGCAATAGCATCATGAAGCCCAGCTATAATGTCGGCTAATGCTACCCCTTCAGAGAGGCGAGATATAACCTCCTGTTGGGCAAAAATAGTGCATGTGCTGCTAATCTCAACCTTGCTAGTAGATTTTGACGAGATACCTCCTAGCTCCTCCATCCTGAGACCGAGGGCATCGGCAATGACTTCTAAGAACCTGCCCGTTCCGGCAGCACACTTATCATTCATAACAAAGTCGACCAGCCTGCCATCTCTAATCTTGAGCCCCTTAGCATCCTGCCCGCCAATATCAATAGCTACTCTAACACTAGGAAAGATGCTGGCCACCCCTCTAGCATGACAGGTTAATTCTGTAACCTGGCGGTCAGCAAAGGGAACATTCATCCTCCCATAACCGGTGGCTACTAGGTAGGAAACTTGGTCAAAGGAGAGATTCGCTTGCTCCAGCGCCTCCTCCATTACCTTGTTAGCTAGACGGCGATGCTCAGCACCAGTGGGACCTATGACACGAGAGCAAATTCCATCGTCTGCGTCTATAATCACCACCTTGGTCATGGTGGAGCCTAAATCGATTCCAGCAAAATAAATATGAGTCCTCCCGACAAATTGTTAAATCCCAGTCGCTATTACAACGGGGGTAACACCCTAGCCCATCACCTCGAGGAGAGCCTGAACCCTAGTTCTTAATGGCGCCAAGGCTGCCTCTGTGTAATCAAGCTCCAGATATGTGTTTGGCAAGCCGAGGTGGTTAAAGTAATCCTTAACCCCTGGTACTTCATAGCCATGAGTATCGCAATACCTCATAGCCTGGACGATTATTCCCTCGGCATTCCATTCTCTAGCATAGTCCTTTAAATAACTGAATCTGCTTTCTAGGTCTTTTATATAATCTTTCTTAGTCTCACCAAAAACACCTTCCCTGAAGGTGCGAGGACACTTGAGTTCTACCAGATAACGATAGGCTAATCCATCCAGAGGGTCATCAGTGAGCTTAACATCCGGGAAATAGGCTCTACTGCCCACACAGGTATCATCCATCACCACGTTAGCTCCAGCGCTCTCAATCAGCTCAATAAGGGCTATATCATCTATAATACTACCCCAGACAAGAAGCCTAGGTTTCTTCTGCAAACCATCTTTGCGTTGTTTAACCTCGCTTATAACCTGCCGCAACAGCTCATTCCCTTCCTCTACAGGGATGCTCATTAAAGCTACCATTACCTGAAGAGTTTCCGTTCCCGAGATAAGGGGCGGGTCAGGCTTTCTCAATTCATATAATTCACGCACTAGTGCTCGCTGCTGATTATGAGCTTCAATGGCTTCCTTAAGCCTCCCCGGAGAAAGTTTCTTTCCAACAAACGACTCCAATGTCCTTTGGAAATCCTTCAACAACTCCTTATGCTGCTTCTGGGCTGCCTTATGAATTGTATGGGGAGTATCTATAAAGTGGAAATAAGGCGGATTTAGGTAGATATGCCAGATGTGAGCCGCCTTCTCACCAACATCGCAGACATGAGCCATGGCTACTCCGTCTAAGAAATCATACTTGCCTTTCAATCCCAGGTCTAAACAGCTACGGACAAAAGGGCAAACCACCGTGGGCAGGCAAGCATCTGCCTTGGTTATCGGCTCTCTTATATCTCCAAGTATCCTATAAGGAACTAAATCAAGGGCAGTTATCATCTCCAAAACAGGATAGATACAAAGATAACCTATAACCTTCCTCCCCTCTGCCTTGAGCTCTTTAACTCGGCGAGGTCGGTCTTGGTAAATCTCTTTTGCTCTAGTGAGCCCTTTGCTTTCTGACATCGGTAAAATCTCCTTGCAATTAACTTTGCTCGCCCATTACCAGTTAAGCCCTTTTTCCTTCCTCACCACCCGGTAATGGTTCATAATTTCCTCAAACGCCTCCGCTTTTCTCATGGCATCATCAGGGTCAAAGAGCTTGAGGTCTACAATGTCGCCCTCTATTACTAGGGAAGGAACATTCAGCTTTTTCATCAGCCGGTCTTGAACAAGCATCAAGTGATTAGTAGCGGTGCGACAGGTAAGGAGAGGGTGAAGAAATACCCCATCGCACTGGTAATCCCTGACTAATTCTAGGTAGGGATAAGCGAAATATCCCCACCACTCCTCAGCCTTAAGTGCATCCTTGAAGTAGCCGGTGAGCCACTGGTAGGTGTATCTAGCGATACGCTCCAAGGGGTTGCTGACTTTACTCAAATCTATAGGTTTAGGCGGGTGATAGTTCCAGCTCTCGTAGACAAAATTCCAGCCCCGTTCCGCCAGTCGGTCAAAAAACTTCAGCCCGTGCCACGGCGGAAGCTCAATAAATGCCAATCTATACCTCTCCTCAATGGGAAGAGCCCCTAGATGGTTATCTACCCTGTCCTTCACCTCGTCATACATTTTCTGATATAAATCCTTCGTTTTCTTAGGGTCTGCGGCTAAATAGAGAGAGGCAGGCATGCTACTCCAAAAGTCACGGGCATGCATAGGACAAGGTCTTGCCTTGCGTAATTCGTTAACCTCGTGCCAGACCCGATTCATCTCTATAGTATCATTTATCAACTCGTCCAGTTTACCCCAGTCCATCTTCCTGCCCAGTAGGCGTTCCAAGAAGGCAACAAACTCTTTTAGTTCTTCAACCATGAAACTAATATTATGCTCGTAAGCACCTTCCATCTGGCTCTCTTTCACTCCGGGGTGGGGAATTTCCAATGTCCATACTGGGGCATCCATATAGCGTCCTAGAGCTTGAAACCACTTATATCTGGCATCACACAGGCTGCCGGAAGACAGCAATAATGTTGGTTTGGGCATACCTCCCATAGGTGTCTCAGGTGGTATCTTCCCCAAATCCATCATGGTAGCAGTATAGCCAATGCAGTTTCGGGCGTAGCCACACATATGACTAGGGAAACCATCCGAATCGCAGCGCTCCAAGTAAGCCGGAGCAGCTCCAAAAGCAGCACAGACAGCACCATAGTCCTCAGGGTAGACAACAGCCATATCCATCGCCTTGAGGATAATGTCTCCCTCCCACCAGTTAACCATAGACCATGCTGTAGGTTCCCCGGCTTTACTAACTTCAACAGCTCTCTCATACATGCCATCTACCAGGGAACGAAGAGGATACATCGATTGCAGCCTATTTATTGCTCTTTTCTTCTTTTCACTGACCATAAACTTGGTAACCTCCTCTTACTCGGGATTACACATCTGACACAACTAGCCTGAGACAGAAATTAGCTGATTTATTGACAAAGAATAGTGAAGTAAAAGCTGCCTTACACAGCTCACAAATACCCTGGTTAATCTCGGAGATTTTGAACGACCACCCTAAAGCCTTATTAAGTTTACCCCGGTTGCACGTGAACAACGCTAGTGCCGAATACAACTACGCCCCAGCTTCACAGTTAAACAGCAATCTAGCTGTATCAGTGAGTAAATACTTATCTTTACGTTATGAAACTATGCAGGCTTGAAGGCCAAGGTAGTCTGCATATTTTCTCCCTCACCGCGGTGCAGAAATTCAACGGTGAGAGGCATACCAATCTTTATAGTTTCAGGCTTGCTCGCATCAACCCCTTCAAGACGAGTGTCAATCCTGGTCCCTTCATCTAAATCTACAACTGCCGAGCAATAGGGGTGTGTCCTATCATACCCCTGCTCAACCATCCAAGGAGGACCAACATTTATAGAAGTGAAGGTAGCAAGCTTCCCCTTACCCTTCAATTCAACCCATTCCATTTCCTCACCAAAGCATTTAAGACAAATAGGACGAGGTGGCGTGTAAAGGACTTCGCATTTCTTGCACCTTGAGCCCATGAGCTTCTCTTCGTTAAGAAATTGATTAAAACTAATAACGCTAAAAGGTCTTTCCTCCATGGTATTATCTCCTTTCAAAAATACAAAATGTGCAGGTTCCTCCGGTTCCTCCCAAATTGTGGCTTCCTCCAATTCGTAAATTCTTATTTGGGATTTGCCTTCCGCCAGCCTCACCTCTCAACTGCTTAAAAACTTCTACCATTTGGGCTGTCCCCGTTGCTCCCACAGGATGCCCTTTGGATTTAAGCCCACCTGAAGTATTAATCGGCATTGGCCCGCCCCTTTTGGTTAAACCTTGCTCCACCGCTTTATACCCTTCTCCCGGCTTAAAAAATCCGAGGTCCTCCATATGGATAATTTCAGCAATAGAAAAACAGTCATGAACCTCAGAAAACTGAACATCCTTAGGCTCAATCCCGGCTAACCCGTAAGCCTCTTTGGCGGCATTCCTATTGGCTTCAAAATAAGTAAGGTCATCTTTAGTATGTAATGGCCGGCCACTCCCCTGCCCTATGCCTATAACATGTATAGGAGTATCGGTAAAGTTTTTGGCTATTTCCTCAGCGGCAAGCAATACAAAGCTTGCCCCATCGCTTATAGGACAGCAGTCCATAACCTGTAATGGCCAAGCAACCATAGGATTAGCACTAAGGTCGTGAAGGTAATCCCATTCGTCTTTCCAGGTCGGGATAGGCTGTCCTTTTTTCTTAGCCCGCTCAATCCGCCTGTTCATCATATCACGAACGGAATATGGGAATTGTGCCTTTGGATTAAAGGGGGCATTTTCGTGACTTTTTATTGACACCATCTTAAGGTGGTCAGGAGTGCTCCCCTTATATTTATGCATATAAGCATTAGCTGTAGCCGCAAAAACCCCGGGGAAGGTGAAGCCAACCATGCCTTCATATGGTCTATCAAGTGCCAGCGCTAAGCCTTCTGTAGCTATCTCTGTAGTAACCTTTGACATCTCCTCCACCCCACCAACCAAAACAACATCGTAGAATCCAGATGCTACTGCAAAGACACCATCTCTAAAAGCAAGTGTGCTTGATGCACAGGCACCTTCTGTTCTGGTTACCGGCTTTGGTGTCTGTCCCAGCCAATCAGCTACTATAGGCCCACAGTGTCCTTGCTTGACATAGAAATCGTTTGAGAAATTCCCGAACCATATAGCTTCAATATCATTAGGATCCATTCCTTTATCCAACGAGGCAAGCATTTCATTATAGGCTTCAACGAGTAAATCCCTTGAGTCCTTGTCTTTAAACATGCCAAATTTGGACATCCCAGCGCCAACGACAGCTACTCCTCTTCCCAGTTTCCTTTTCTTTTGCACTTAACACCTCCTAAATGTTTGAAATTAGTTAAAAGTCCTCTTGCCACTACTACTGAAATTCACTAACTCACGGTGGACGTGTCAAAACTGAATGTAACTAAGAAAACAAATCACCACCAATGTACGCTGAATCCCATACCACCACGAGTCTGAGCGTCACCAGATTACTATATCCGACACACCATTGTCAACTTTGGGCATTGTATGAGGCCATTTATAGCGGAGCTGGACGAAGAATAACGATACCGGAGCGCCACCGACAAAATACGGATGCCTTTACACACGCTTGGGATAAACTATCAACCTCAGAAGATAAAACGACCAGCGTCAGCCATTAATGAATTCGCAAGAAAATGACTAACGCCAGTCGTCAACCAAACCTTACCCGCAATAGCCCCTCTCCATCCTTTTCAAACGCTAAAGAGGGACAAAGCGGTTCTAAAGTTAAGCCTTTACCTTAACCTTCTGGTAAAGCTTTATATCCCCCACGTTTATGTCTTTTTCCGTAGAGATTGATTCTATCTTCTGGGGTAAATACCCATCCTTCTCTACGGCTAGAGAATAAGTGCCTACCTTTAGCTCCTCCAGCCAGAAGTCTCCATAGTTATCGGTCTTAGTGC